>NZ_CACZDK010000032.1 GCF_902779965.1 Fibrobacter succinogenes
GAAAAGACCCGCGAAGCCGTGTTTGCAAAGCTCGCCGCTGCTGGCCTTGAACTCTCCGAAGACGAAATGGGCGCTCTCGAAGAAGGCGACCTTTCCGAAACCGCCGACATCTACGCCAACCTCCGCTCTTACTTCCACAACCCGGATAAGAACGGGAACCCGGTGGACGGATTCAACTGGCAGGTATTCGCGTTCCTCATCTTTATCTTGCTTTACGTGCCTTGCCTTGCTGCGATGGGTGTCGTCGCCCGCGAAATCGGCCTCGGCCTCGCTGTTCTCATGGCAACCGTGCAGACAATTCTTGCCTGGGCTGTGGCTGTGCTCCTTTACCAGGTGCCTGTTGGAGGCGACGCCAAGTGGATTGTCGCAGCCATCGTGGCGCTCGTGGGTACGGGCATCTTCCTCAAGCTCTTCGGCATGAAGGCTAACAAGGAAAAACGTTTCGATAATTAGTCTCATTCGAATCAAGAACCATAGGGCCGGCGGCCCCAAAACCGTCGGCCCTTTATTAAGGAGTTTAACTTAGACAAGACTAATAAAATTTTGGCACGCATTTTGCACATAATCAAAGTGAAAGCGCTTTAACCCCACCATTTTGTAACACGAATTGTAAAAAGCTTGACGGAGTGTTACAAAAAAAATCAAACCGTCAAGGGAGAGAAAAATGAAAAAACGTTATTTGATTACCGCTACCATGCTTCTCGCTTCTGCGGCCTTTGCCCAGGAAGCCGAAAGCGCCGCTCCGGCTGCAGCCCCCGCAACAGAGGTAGCAGCTCCCGCCGAAACCGCTCCGGCAGCCGAACCCGCCGCCGCACCTGCCGATGGTTCGACAAGCTCACCAACCGACAAGGTCACTGAGCCTGCCGAAGTGACTGAATCTGCTCCCGCCGAGAATACGAATCCCGGCGAAGTCGCCGCTGCCGCCGGCAATGCCCTGGACATCATCAAGGCCAGCATGAGCGAAGAAACTTCCGAAGCCAAGATGGAAGTCAAGTATTCCGGCGAAGTCGAATTTGACGTCTATACCGGCGACCTCTGGAACGATGACGACTTCAAGCATTCCTACGCATCGACATTCGACCTCAATTTCGAAGTCCAGTTCAATGAAAAATGGTCTGCATTCGTAGGCCTCGAAGCCGACGGAGAAACGGATAGCCCGGAAGCCGTCTACAACGGAGCCTATATCCAGTACCAGCCCGCCGACTTCTTCTCGGTTAAGTTCGGTGACCTGACTTCCTCTGAAGGTGCATTTGTGGCCTATTACGGTTACGACGATCCTGCCGACAATGCCGCCGGTATGAAGGAACATGACATTCGTGGAATCCAGTTACAGCTCGCCGGTTTCGAACTCGGTTTGGGCTTTGGCCGCGGTGACAACGACGCACCCGAAACAGAAGCCAACGGCAACGTTTACGACGTCCATGCCGCCTATGAATTCGAATACGCCGGTCAGCACCTGCGTCCGTATGCCGATTACAAGAGCTATCAGGAAGCCCAGCACAACGAACTGCACGCAGGCGTAGAAGCCGGACTTTCCATTGGCGGATTCGGATTCCGTGCCGTTTATGGATTCCATGCCGACTACCTGGGTGACGACGGCGACGTGGTGGAAGACCAGGACTGGACTTCTACGGCCCACGCTTTCTTGGTGGAACCCTCCTTCGAAGTGAGCATGTTCGAAATCAAGACCTCGGCTTTCTACGCCCTCATCGACAGGGGTGATGCCGCCGAAGGCGCAAGCGACCTGGACAACGAAGAAATCCCGGAATACTTCTTCCTGTATGCAGAACCGGCCCTCAAGCTGGCTGAATACATCAAGCTCGGCATTCCCGTGGAATACCACACCAACACCCTGGACGACGATGATGACACCCAGAAGACATTCGATGTCGGTGGCCGCGTCTACATCACGCCGGTTGAGAATCTCGAGATTACCGCCTTCGGCATGATTGACATCCCTGTTGCGGACAACGAAGACAACGAATCGTTCCACATGGGCATTGAAACCGTTTTCAGCTTCTAATCGAAGACGTACAGTATTGCCATAAAACCTCATCTTTCGCTTTTTTGAAGTGTCTCCTGAAGCGAAAGGAGGGTTGATCTCCCGCCCGGCGAGTGCCGCGGCGGGTTTTTAATTGAACGAAGAATAGACAATTAAAGGGCGCTGTCGAGCACCATCATCAGCGTAAAGCCCACGGCAAAAAGAAGGGTGCCGGCATCAAAGTGATCGCCTTCGCTCACTTCGGGGAGCATTTCTTCGACCACGACATAAATCATGGCCCCAGCCGCAAGCGAAAGCAGGTACGGCATAAAAGGCGAAAGAGCCTCTGCGGCAAGCAATGTAATCAAAGCCCCCACCGGTTCAACGGCTCCGGAAAGCGCTCCCAATGCGAATGCTTTTTTGCGGGAAGCTCCTTCCGCACGGAGCGGAAGCGAAACCACGGCCCCTTCGGGGAAGTTCTGAATAGCAATGCCTATCGCGAGCGCAAATGCGCCCGAAAGCGTGATGGCGACATTCCCCGAAAGCCAGCCTGCAAATACAATGCCTACAGCCATGCCTTCGGGCAAGTTATGCAAGGTCACCGCAAGCGTAAGCATCGTTGTGCGCTTGAGTTTTGCCTTGGGGCCTTCAGGAGTAGAACTCCCTAAATGCAAATGCGGTGTAATTTTGTCTAGAATGAACAGGAAAATGATGCCCGCCCAGAAGCCAACTGTCGCCGGGATAAAAGCAAGCTTCCCCATGGATTCGCTCGCCTCAATGGCTGGCAAAAGCAAGCTCCACACAGAAGCAGCCACCATGACGCCCGCCGCAAACGAGAGTAGGCCGCGTTTGAGGTTTATGCCCATCTGCTTGCGCATAAAGAAAACGCAAGCCGCCCCTAACACCGTCCCCAAAAACGGGATGGCAAGACCTTGGGCAATTTGTAAGACGGGTTCGTTCATACATTAAAAGATAGCATAAATACGCCAATGCGGAAAGATGAAATTTCTCGTGGATTTTTGAACGCCTGATTGGAGTAGTTGGGGGTAATGCATTTTTTTATTGTATCAGCATGATTAAAGCAAAAATAATCATTGCCGCGACTATGGTCGCACTTCTTTCTGCCACATCCGCTAATGCTTGCCTTGCTGCCTGCAAAGAAAAGAAACGTGATGAGGCCTACAGTAAACCCCTCACGACATCGGCTTTGCAGACCCTTGTTGATAATTCCCTGCCGCAAAAGTCGGTTGATCCGGAACTTGGTGCACCTTATACGGTTTACCCGATTGAGGTGAAACCCTACGACAAGGTTTTCCATTCGACGTTAATCGAATACCCCTTCGGGAGTTCGCCGCGCGCTGTGTCGCCGATTTCTAGCCCGCGTGGAATTATTTTGTATGTACACGGATACAACGATTACTTTTTCCAAGAAGAATTGGCCGAAAAGTCCGATTCTGCCGGGTTCGCTTTCTTTGCGATAGACCTGCATTACAATGGCCGTTCGTACCGCGCTGGGGAGCCGCGTTCCGACATGCGGAGCGTCAAGGAATACTATGCCGAATTGGATGCCGCCGTGGCGCTCAGTAAAAAGATTGCTGAAAATTCCATTTCGAGCAATCTGCCGTTTGTCATTATCGCGCATTCCAATGGTGGCTTGATTACGCCGAATTACTTGAACGAACGCAATAGCGAAGA
Source organism: Fibrobacter succinogenes (assembly GCF_902779965.1). Classification (NCBI taxonomy): domain Bacteria; kingdom Pseudomonadati; phylum Fibrobacterota; class Fibrobacteria; order Fibrobacterales; family Fibrobacteraceae; genus Fibrobacter; species Fibrobacter succinogenes. The sequence continues at coordinate 3,677 of NZ_CACZDK010000032.1, forward strand.
TTTTGCGGCGTTTGTCTTGAACAGTCCCTTCCTCGACTACAAAAACAGCTGGTTTGTCCGTAATGTGGCATTCCCCGTTCTTTCGGACGTCGCGCTATTGATGCCCGATGCGCCGGCGCCAAAACAGGAATCTCCCAAGTACAACACGTCTCTTTTGAAAACCGAAAGAGGCGAATGGGAATTCAACACGGAATTAAAGAGCGCCGAATGGCCGCAACAATACTTCGGTTTCCTTCGCGCGACCACAAGGGGAATCAAGCGGATTCATAACGGAATGCAAATCAAGTCTCCCATACTTATGATGCGTAGTGGCTGCACCGTCAACAACGTCAAGTGGGAAGAAGACTACATGCGCTGCGACTGCTTGCTCGATGTGGATCTCCTAGAAAAATGGGCTCCCAAGCTAGGGCCTGATGTTACAACAGTGACTGTTGAAGACGGAATGCACGACGTATTCCTTTCCCGTAAGGACGTTCGCGATTTCGCTTACCGCACGATGTTCGAATTCCTTGACGATGCGGTGGCCCGTAAAAATGCGGTAGTCGCTTATAACTATATTGTTCCCTAGTAAGGCCTGATATGAATGTATGGAACGTTTTCGCGCCGGTTTACGAATTCTCGATGCGCTCGCGGAAATCCGCCGCGTCTTAAAGGATGGCGGCTTGCTGATTGCGCCGTTTTTCATCTATCGCTTAACACGCTTTACGGAATGTTTTATCTTGCCTATGATAAAGTTCAGTTCCAGCGAGGATTCTGTTTCTGTTGTTTCTAAATCCGGCATAACGATGTTTGTGAGAATCTCTCCGAAATGCTGCATTTTCGAATGCTTTTCCTCCTTGTCGCCTTCTTTATGCAACTCCACAAGTTCTCTCTTGAGTTCTCGAACAGCCGCAAAAGTCTCGATGATGGCGAAAGTTGTGTTAATCGCCGTCTTGCTTTTTAAGATTGTCGCAAGCATATAGAGGCCTTTTTCTGTGAAAGCGTAGGGTAAAGATCTGCTTTTGGCCGAATAATTTGTGGACGAAATTTTCGTCCGCAAAATTTCAACTTCGTCCTTTGACAACTGGAACATATATGTCGAGGGAAACTTGTCAGGATTGTTCCTGACCGCCTCATTGATTCGCTTTGTCTCTACACCATATAACAAAGCGACATCGGCATCCAAAATGATTTTATGATTTCGAACGGATGTAATTCGGTCTGCCACATTGCGCATTAAAATCGAAAACGTGTTTTCGTTATTCATCTTCTACTCCAATCCGCCTACAAGCAAAAAAAGGCGGGGTACGTTGTCACCTTGTAATGCCTAGCTTTCTTTTTCTGCCTGAATTTTCTGCGATTCCTTCAGCACTTCTTGCAGCGTGAAATCTTCCTGCGTAAAGAAAAACGTATTCTTGCCCAAATCCTTGAGCGAAGCCCCGAAGTGGTAGGCTGTATCGTCTATGAACAAGAATCGGTCGTGCATTCCGTAACTAGGCAAGACTTGCATCGGGCTGTCAGGATATTGTTCGTTGTAAGTGGCTAGGTCCATTTCAAGGACTTTGCTTTTGTCGTAGGTGTAGATTGTCACAGAAACGCCCTTTTCCCGTTTGAGCATCATCGTCAAGGTTTTCTCGTTTACATATCTATCGACCAGCACAATTCTCTTTTTGGCTTGGCGAATGAGGTTGCAGACAAATACATAGGCATCGAACTCCTGGTTGTTATAAAATAAACCCTTAGATTTGAGCTCGCCACGGTCCATCGCCTCGAACAGTTCGTCAAATTTACGGTCATGGTCAAGCAGATGCTCGTCATGACCTGTCAAGCGGTCGTCCTGTTCCAGATCCTTTGCTTCCACGTTTGAAAGCCGGTTGACGAGGCCTCCATTACCCATCATAAGGTGACGCAATTGCACGAAAGCCCGCATAATGGCGATGTTGACCTTGATTGCAGACTCACTTTTTAGAACCGAAGATAGCATCGCTACGCCTTGTTCGGTGAAAGCTAAAGAACGGTATTTTGTGTGCTTTCCCTTTAAATTTTGCCCCTTTTTTTCTAAGGTCGCATTTTGCGACCTTAGAAGTTGCGATTCCTCTAAAGAGAGTTGTATGCAAAAATCTTCGGGAAAACGCTCAATATTGCGCTTTACCTGCTCATTTATACGCTTCGTTTCCACCCCGTAAAGCGTCGCCAAATCGCGGTCAAGCAGCACCTGCTTGCCACGAACAACTTGAATCATCTTTCCGATGCCCGACTCCATAAGCGGGTTAGGTGCGATATCATCCGTTTTTTCGGTCTTTCTAGCCATCTTCTACTCCTTCCGCCTACAAGCAAAAAAAGGCGGGGCAAAGTGTTCTCGATGCAAATATACATTCCTCGTATGTCATATTATGACAATCGGCGATTTTTGCGGAAATTTTGGGAATTTTGACGAAAATCGACCCCCGCAGGCGGTTAAAATCTGCGTTTTTACGCTTTTTTCTTGCCTTCCGGGCGTGGCGTCACCTTTTGACAGCGGAATAATCTATATTTCAAGCAAATAGAGTTTTCTCTTGTTCTCTATCTGAAACTTCGACAATTTCAACAACGAGAACGAGACGAACGCTCACGTCTGCGACCGGCGTATGCCCGCCGCATCGTTTTGCTACATGGTCTATTGTTTAATAGCAGTTTGCCTGTATGCAAGCGGCCTTTTGGGGCGTGAGTTGTTTGTGTTTATTCGTTGTGGGCAGTCGAAGGCCTCAGATAGGTAAACGCATTCAACTCCACGCCTTTTTTGTTTTCAAGAAAGACTGGGCAAATGCGGAACAGGGGTGGACTCGCTGAGTTTTGCTCTTGTCCTCTATCTGGAACTTCGACAATTTCAACAACGAGAATAAGACAATAACTCGCCATCGCCCATGGATTGCATGGGCGTAGTGTACCCTGGGCGTATTGTATCCGCCCGGGTTTTTGCGGGTGTATTGTATTCTTTTGAAAATGTCGCGCTTTTAGGCGAGGAGTGAGTCGGCTCCTCGCCGTTTCTTTTTTGCCCGCACCCCGGCCAAGCGAATCGGCCAGAACCGCTCCCGCGAGAGTGAACTCGTTCACTTTCAACACGGAGCGAAAAGTGCCGAGTAAAAAGGTTGTCAAGGACGACAAAAGCAAACCGAAGTTCAAGTTCATCGATTTGTTTGCTGGTATCGGAGGGTTCCACACAGCAATGCATTCCGTTGGTGGAAAATGCGTTTTTGCAAGTGAATGGGACAAGAACGCTCGCATAACTTATGAAGAAAATTACAAGGCCATTGAGCCATCTCTTTTTGTAAAAGATAACGAAGGTAATTACAAGTTTTTCAATGCTGACATAAACGACGTTCAATTGGATAAGGTTCCAGACTTTGATGTTCTGTGCGGCGGCTTCCCGTGCCAAGCTTTTTCGATTGCGGGGAAACGCAAAGGTTTTGAAGACACTCGTGGAACTCTCTTTTTTAACATCGCCGCTATAGTTGACCATAAAATAAAGACTGGAAAGAAGCCGAAAGTTCTCTTCCTTGAAAATGTCAAAGGTCTGAAAAATCATGATCACGGGAAGACTCTTGAAACATTGTTACGAGTGTTAAAAGAGGGCTTGGAATATGAAGTCAGAACGATGGTTTTAAATGCCAAGTATTTTGGTGTGCCGCAAAATAGAGAAAGGCTCTTTTTTGTTTGTTGGGACAAAAAGCAATGCCCTGTAGATGACTTTAAATTTCCGATTGGTTTAGATTCGAACTTGAAATCCATCTTTGATAAAGATTCTTTAGATAAATCCATACCGACAAAAGTTGGTGATATTTTGGAACCTGACGCTTCTCTTCCAGAGAAGATGACCATCAGCGATAAAATGTGGATAGGACATCAGCTCAGGAAAGAACGAAATCGTGCAAACGGGAAAGGCTTCGGTTATTCGCTGTTTAAGGAAAACGCGACCTATTGCAGCACCATCTCAGCACGCTACTGGAAAGACGGTAGTGAAATTCTTATAGATCAATCTGATAAAAATAAAAATCCTCGAAAACTTACTCCCGTTGAAGCTGGACGTTTGCAGGGCTATAAGATAGTCGGTAATGGCTGGAAGTACGCAGAAGCAGCAGAGAATCAGAACAACAAGAATAGGCTGCCGACGATGAGAATTGTTGTATCAGATAAAGAGGCTTACCATCAATTTGGCAACAGCGTCGCTGTTCCTTTGATAAGGACTTTGGCGAAAGAAATTAAAAGGCAACTTCTTAAAATCAAGTAGGATTGCATTATGTCTAATACGCAAATATTGAAAGATTTGAATGCTGTTTTAACATACGCTAAGCAAAGATTCCTGAATGAATTTGTTACACAAGAGATTGTGTTGAATGAATCGTTCAAGTTTGCGTACCAAAGATATTTGGCTTCAAAAGAATGTTCTGTTGAGTATTTTACTCATACTTCAATTATTACGACAAAAGCGGGCAAGAAAATTTATGTAGCAAACCAATGGTTCGCTATAGCGTCATATATGGTTGATTTTTGTACAGAATTATTAACGTACAAATATTTTTTAATAAAAATTTGCGGTTTGATGCATGTAAATGTTGAAACATATATAAAACAGAAGAAGGAAACATTAAATCCTATAGAAGGTCAACGTTTTGTTACTGTCGCTAAGAAATTCCTTCAAAATGAATTTCCCCAAAATCCTGATATAGAAAAGGTTTCGCAATACCTATTGAATTTTGTAAGCAATTATTCTTGGTGGTCTGGCAATAAAACCATTGACCGTGCTGATTTTTTTGTTTCCCCTGTTTTAAACGCTTTGAACATAGTCAATGTAAGCCACGGTTATGTCGCAGATATTATTTTCGCTTTTTCAACCGACATCCGTTTACGGAAACTAGTCGAAAATTTAGACTCTTTTGCAATCAATCCTCGCATTAATAAATATACTCCTGACGACGTAGAAACGAAGTTGTATCAGCTCGCAGAAGGCTGTTCCAAAATACAAATGGTTTGCGACAGCCATGCGGAATACAGACCAAGTCCAACAATATCTATAAGCGCAGCAAGTCTAAATAGATTCCGCAGCAAAGGGTAAATTGTTTTGACGAGTTGGGTTGTTTTGACAAATACACTTTGCATTTCAAGTAATGGGAATATTTATTACCCATTGGCAAAAGACCTGTATCCATTATTAACCAAAGATAAGGTTAAGATTCAATTTAAAAATATTGAACTAAGCGACCCTAGAGAAGCCTTTCCTTCCTTAAAATATTCGTCGATTGGCACAACGTTCAAGGTTTCCATCAAATCAAAAGATAAAAGCATTTGCTTGAATGCGTACTCACAGAAAAAAGGGATAAGTATCCCTATTGTTATCCATGAAGGGAAAATCATCGATCATTTCGTATTTGAGAATAAATGGTTTTACATATCGAATGATACTTCTGATATCGAAGACGCATTGCGCGATGCGAACATTTCTTCTGCGGGAAAAATCTCGCTAGCACAATATTTAAAATTAAAGAATTTTGAAATGATGCGGAAAGAATCTTTATTTGAAGATTCTGTAGACACATCATTAATGCAAAAATATCCTATTGAAGATGTTGATATCTCTGCATTGCCACTGCGAGCAACTTTATATGACTACCAAAAAATTGGATTTCTTTGGATTCGGTCAATCCTGGGGAATGTGAACGGATGCATTTTGGGCGATGAAATGGGACTCGGAAAAACGCTGCAGATTATCACATATGCAGTATCCATGCAGCAAAAAAGAACGTGTTCGATATTGGTTGTCGCTCCAATTTCTCTGCTTGCAAATTGGGAGAAAGAATGTCGCAAATTTGCCCCCTGTTTGAATATTCTCATCCATCATGGATCACAAAGAGCAGGCAATTTTAAAGATTTCAATCCTTACGATATCGTAGTTACTTCGTATTCGGTTGTGATAAACGACTTGCACATGTTAAATATGAAAAAATGGGACTTGGTGGTATTGGATGAAGCACAAAATATTAAAAGTCCTACTAGTGCAAGAACAATTGCGTGCAAATCACTTAATAGAGAAAATGCCATTGCTGTTTCAGGAACACCTTTTGAAAATCATGTGACAGATGTTTGGTCAATCGTTGATTTTGTTAAACCGGGTTTACTAGGATCATTGGACCAGTTTAATGACGTAATATCTGATGATGTTGATGGGGGCCGAAAGTTAGAACCAATTCTTTCTTCTTTGATGATCCGCCGACTAGTGAAAGATGTGGCAAATGAATTGCCACCTCGAATAGATATTGACCAACCATTACAAATGTCCCCTAAAGAATGTGAAGAATACGCGCAATATTTAGATGAAATAAAGGGCTTATCTCAGACGAGCCAAATTTCTATTGGGATGTTTCAGAAATTACGTATGTATTGCACGCATCCGATTATAACAAGTAATGATATCGCTGACCCATATTCGAAATCCATCAAATATCAGCGTTTGTGTGAAATATTAGAAGGAATATTAGAAGCTAAAGAAAAGGCCATTGTTTTTACATCCTATAAGAAGATGTTTGAAATCTTTGAAGAAAATTTGCGATATCGGTACGGCGTAAAGACATGGGCTATAAATGGAGAAACCGACGTCAGCGAACGACAAAAAATTGTTGATGAATTTAATCAGTATTCATCATCTGCAGTTCTTATATTGAATCCGCGTGCTGCCGGTACTGGGCTGAATATAACGGGAGCAAATCACGTTATTCACTATAATCTTGAGTGGAATCCGGCTTTAGAGGACCAATCCTCCGCCCGAGCTTACCGTAAGGGGCAGTCAAAAACAGTTTTTGTCTATAGACTGTATTACAAGGACACCATAGAACAAGTTATACAACAAAGAATCTTACGAAAAAGGGACATCGCAAAAGAAGCCGTTGTTGGTGTTACAGGCGACACCTTGGACGAAGATGACCTTTTGAAAGCGTTAACCATGGTTCCAAAAATTTAAATGAGGTATGAATATGTCAAATTTAAATGAAGAAATTGAACTCTTACCGGATCCGGCTAGGATTGTGAATGGCCTACGTGATACGGGCTACAATTTCAACACAGCAATTGCAGATATTGTTGACAACTCCATTGCAGCAAGGGCCACCAAGATTTCTATAAACGTTTCGATGGATCCTTCTCAAAATGTCAGAGTCTATATTGCCGACAATGGTATAGGCATGGATATGGACGGCCTTAAAAACGCAATGAAATATGGATCCAAGGAAAGAGCAGAAAAGAATAGTCTTGGAAAATTTGGACTCGGTTTGAAAACGGCATCTACGGCGTTCTGCAAGCAGCTGTCCTTAATCTCAAGAGGCCCTAATGATGCTGAGGTCCGTAAGGTTCAATGGGATTTGGATTACATTAGTGATATTGGGTCGTGGAAGCTGAAGATAGTTCCTGTCGATGACGAGGAAGTAGAAATCCTAGACATGGTTGCGTCAGAAGCAACAGGAACACTTGTTGTTTGGAATAAGGTTGACAGGTTGCTAAAAAGTTATCAAAAACAATCTGCTGCCAAAAGGGCTTTAGAGAAGAAAATAGATGACCTCCGATTCCACTTGTCAATGGTGTTCCAGCGTTTTTTAGATGAAAGAGACTCGAGGGCTGCGAACACCTCTATTGAATTGAATGGAGTTTCCGTTGAGCCATGGGATCCGTTTTGCACAAAGGAACCCAATACTGAACTTCTGCAATCAGAAAACGTTCCTGTAGAGGTTGAATATGGAGAAAAAACGTCATTTAAGGTGACAGCATATGTAATTCCAAGAAAATCGGAGTTTAGCTCTAAAGAAGCTAGTGAGAAAGCGCGAGGAAATAACGATTATCAAGGTTTCTATGTATATAGAGAAAACAGGCTTATTCATTATGGAGATTGGCTTGGTTTTTTCACAAAGGAACCACATGGTTCCTTGTTACGTGTTGACTTTTCATTCACGCACGAACTAGATGAACTATTAAATGTTGACATAAAGAAGTCAAGAATAATGCTTATATCGGAATTGGCTGATTATTTGATTAAGTTCTTGGCTGCTCCTCGGCGGGAAGCGCAAAAGCGTTATAGAGATGGTGAAACAAAATCCATTCATCAGCCTGGCAAGGAGGCTCATAACTCATCTAATTCGTCTATTAACGCCAAAGCTCCTGAAGTCGAAAATTCGCGAATGACTCCTACGGGTAAACCCGATGAGGTTGTTGTCGATAATCAATATGGCTCGTTTAAAAAGAAGATTACGATTGGTGAAGCGGAAATTCCCTCACAAAATAGAGTTGTTCCTGTTCAATCCATAGAAGGAAATGCTTTGTGGGAACCTGCTTTGATTAATGGTGTACACGCTGTTCGAATAAATGAGAACCATGATTTTTATAAAAAAGTATATGGCCCTATTTTAGCAAAGGGAGTCGTTGTTGAGGGCCTTGATGATCTTTTGTGGGCGCTAGCTGAAGCGGAAAACTCTACTTGCAATCAAGCGACAATTGAAAATTATGAAGACATGCGTTTTACCGTATCTCGAATTCTGAAAAAATTGGTTGCAGATCTTCCTGATCCAGATGTGTCTGAGGAATAAATTCTATGAGTTCTGCCGATCTTCAAAAATATTTGCAAGAATATTTTTCTATGCCGTTCGATGTACGAAAGGAATTGCATGACGGCAATGAATGCTATTTTTCCTCGCCGTCCAATGAGGGAGATATGCTTTTTGAAGTTAATGCGTATATTCAGAATGAAATTAGGATTGTTTTAGAAATAAGACCGCAAATACATGCAAGGGCGATGCTTGAATCCATCTCAGGCGCCGATAACGAAAAAAAGACAAAGTTTATAAACTTCCTTAATTCTCTAAGATCCAAAAGGGTCTCTGTTGATTTACAGATAAACGGACGACCAATAAACGATGAAGAATTAAAAAGTTGTACATGGAATAATTTCTATTGCCGTCTGACACGAGTTCCCATTACAGATTCGAGTGAACCTTGGGATTTGTTTGATGTAATATCAGAATGGACTAAACAGGCTGTTTGTCTTTTCTTGTGTTTACTTCCCGTTTCTGATCAAGATGAGCAAACTGGCGAATTAGAGGGGTCGCAATATCAGGTCGTTTGTAATAAATACGAACGCAGTCCAATCAATCGTGAATTATGCCTTGCAAAGAATGGCTATACATGCAGAATCTGCGGTTTTGATTTTGAAAAAACGTATGGGAGTATCGGTCAAAGATTTATACATGTTCATCACATTGTTCCTGTATCAATGATTGGATCGAATTATCAAATTAATCCAGAAAAAGATTTGATTCCCGTGTGCCCTAATTGCCACGCAATGTTACACAGAAAAAAACCTCCTTTTTTACCGGATGAAATAATGAACATTCTAGAAAAAAGGAAATGAATAGATTATATCTGTTTTTTCCACAAAATCGCCTGCATCCTCCTCGACATGAAATCCGTCATGCGGAACTACGCAAACAACCCCGCTGCGCAAAGTGAACTCGCAGGGGTAATCGGCGATTAAATTCCTCATCAGTGTGTTGAGATTTTCTCTAGGTCCTTAATGTCGTGGCTGTGACCGTGCTTTGCATCGGAGAAGACATGGTTGTGCAAATGGGAATGCGTAACAACGTGTGTATGGGTTATGCCGCCATGCGTGTGCGTGAAAACATGCTGATGCATGTGCGAATGTGAGCGGACAAGCGTATCGTAAACCACAAAAATGGTACCGGCAATCATGACCAGGAACGCGACAATGTATTGCAGCGTGATTTTTTCGTTCAGGAGCACGACAGAAAACAGGACGCCGATAAAGGGCGCAAAGGCGTAAAAGGCGCTGGTCTTTGCGGCTCCCAGGTATTTTTGTGCGCGGATGTAGGTGAAAATGCTCAGGCCGTAAGCCACAAAGCCGAGCAACAGGGCTAGCGGGATGTATTTTGCGGCGAAGTTCATTTCGCCTGTGGTAAGCGAAACGACGGTGGAACCGATTCCGGAACAGAGGCCTTTTATGGTCACAATCTGGTATGTGCTTTTGTCCGAAATTTTGCGGGTGCAGTTGTTTTCTAGTCCCCAGCAGATGGTCGCGCCGAGAACGAAAATGGAACCGATCGAGAAATTGAATTCATCGGCATTTTCAAACGAGAGGATGAAACTGGATATCGTTATAAATAAAATGGCGATCCACAAACGTGTAGACACCTTTTCTCTAAAGATGAATAGCGCAATCAGCGTTGTCGCGACGATTTCAAAGTTTCCGAGCAACGATGCATTGCTAGATGTTCCGTACTTTACGCCGAACATGAGCAATATGGGTGCGGCAATGTCGAGCAGAACCATGCCCAGCGTGTAGGGGAAATCTTTTTTGCAGAGCCGTTCCGATTGGGGCTCGCGCCTGACATGGAACAGGTAGAGGATGCCAATGCCGATCCCCGCACCAATATAGAGCAGTCCCGCCATGAATACGGGCGAAATGTGGGCCAGCAGCATTTTGGAGCAGGGAACATTCAGTGCATAAAATGCGGCCGCCGCTATCGCGTAACCAATCGCAATGACATTCTTGTCCATGATTTAAATGCAGAATTTTATGATGGGAGCGCGTCCAAACGAATAGCCTGCGAAAGGAACTCGCCGTCGGCCCCCATCATCATGCCGGGAGCGGCAATATTCATTACAGCTTCCAGCTGACGGCTTCGCGGCGGGAATCGATGAATCGGGCGTAGATTCCGCCGTTCTTCACGAGTTCTTCGTGCTTGCCCTGTTCCACGATGCGGCCCTTGTCCAAGACGACAATCTGGTCGGCATGGCGCACGGTCTTTAAGCGGTGTGCGATCATGATGACCGTCTTTTCGCGGGTCAGTTCCTGAATGGCAAGCATCAAGTCGCGTTCGTTTTCAGGGTCCACGTTCGCTGTCGCTTCGTCCAGAATGATGACCGGAGAATCCTTCATGATGGCACGTGCAATCGAGATGCGCTGGCGTTCACCGCCGCTGAGGCTTGCGCCGCCTTCGCCGATGACCGTATTGTAACCGTCGGGGAGTTTTTCAATAAAGTCGTGGCAGCAGGCTTTCTTGGCGGCTTCTACGACTTGCTCGTGCGTGGCGCTCGGATTCCCGAACTTGATGTTGTTTTCAATCGTATCGCGGAACAGATACACATTCTGGAATACGAAACTGAAGTTCTTCATGAGGCTGTCCATGCTGTAATCTTGCACGCGGCGGCCTCCCAAAGTGACTGAGCCTGCATTTACATCCCAGAAGCGTGAAAGCAGGTGGCAAAGCGTTGTCTTTCCAGAACCGCTCGGGCCCACGATTGCCGTGGTCGTCTTTTCGGGAATGGTAAGCGTCACGTTGTCAATGATCTTGCGCTTGTCGTAGGCGAAATCGATACCGTCGGCCTTGATGTCGTGATTGGCAGGGACAATATCTTCGCCGTCAATGTCCATGGTGGGCTTGTTCAAGATATCGTTTGCGCGGTTGACCGAGATGTCGACGGCACGGAGGAGCGCCGCGTAACTGCCGCCCAGTTCCAGGGCTGCAAAGAGCATGAAGGAGCACACCAGCATGACAGCGCAGTTGGCAAGTTCCATGGTGCCGTTCAGGTAGAAATGAATCGAGAACATCATGATGGCAACGCCCGTGAGCTTGGCGACAAAAGTCTGCAAGTTTGAAAGCGGAACGCACTTGAGTTCCATGCTGATGTTTGCTGCTGTGCACTTGTCGATGACTTCGTTCAGTTCCTTGGAGCGTTTGCCGGTCATGTTGTAGGCCTTGACTTCGGCGATTCCCTGGATGTATTCAAGAACCTTTTCGACTACCTTGCTGTCGGATTCCACTTTTTCGTGCGACACGGCACGGACGTTCATGCGCATGAGCGTGTTGATGAACTGGAAAATCGCAAAGCCGATGGTTGCGACAATCGCAATTCGCCAATCGAAGAAGGCGATCATCACGATGATGAGGACGGTGTCGAGAATGCCCTGCGTGACCATCATGACAACGCGTGTTGCCACATCGCCAAGCTGTTCCATGGTGTTGGTGGTGACGGAGGTGATGTAGCCGAGGCTGTTTTTGTTAAAGTAGCCCATGGGCAGGTAACGCAGGTGTTCGGCGATTTCGATGCGCTTGGAGGCGCAAGTGCGGTAACCGCCCTCGGTTTGCCACATGCTCATGACGCGCTTGGTAACGGTTGCGCCGATAAGGCTCGCCACCATGATCCCAAGCGAAAGCCAGACAATATCCATTGTGAACGGGGCGACGCCCTGTACGTGGCGAATGACGCCCTGCAGCATGACGGCCATGGCACCGATGCGGAGTGCCATGAAGAAGGAATTGAAGATTCCCACGATGATAGAGCCGTAGAACTTGTGGCGGTTTTCTGCATTGCAGAAATTGAAGAATTTAATGAGTGTATCGAACATTTATGCATCCTCCTCGGAATCCTTGGCACTGATGTGGGCCTGCCACATGGACTTGTAGAGACCGCCCTTTTCGAGCAGTTCCTGGTGCGTGCCGCAGCTGTCGATGTTGCCGTCCTTGATGACGTAGAGCTTGTCGGCGTCTTTGACGGTCGAAAGGCGGTGTGCGATGACGATGAGTGTTTTGCCTTGCACGAGTTTTGCCACGGATTTCTGGATGATGGCTTCGTTTTCGGGGTCGGTGTAGGCGGTCGCCTCGTCCAAAATGACGATGGGGGCGTTTTTCATCATCGCACGGGCGATGGCGATGCGCTGGCGCTCGCCACCGGAGAGGTGGGCGCCCGAGCCGCCGACAATCGTGTCGAAACTGTTTTCAAGACTCATGATAAATTCGTAGCAGCCGCTTTGGCGCGCCACCTCTTCGACTTCGGCATCGGATGCCGAAGGCCGCCCGAGCCGAATGTTCTCACGGACAGACATGTCGAACAGGAAGTTATCCTGTGAAACGTAGGCGATGCGGCGGTTGTATTCTTCGAGCGAAAGATCCCTGATGTTCACGCCGCCGATTTCGATATCGCCGCTGTCAACATCCCACAGCGAGGCGATAAGGCGTGCAATCGTCGATTTGCCCGAACCGCTCGGGCCCACGAATGCGGTAAAGCTCCCTTCGGGGAGAACCATATTGATGCCATGGAGAATTTCCTTGCTTTTTTCATTGCTAGGCCCTTCGGCAAGCTCAGGGACCTTGTCCTTGCCTGTGCTGAGCGAAGTCGAAGCATGGTAGCTGAACCGGACATTTTTCAACGTGATTGAATTGTCGGCCGGATTGTGCAAGTCGACAATGGGGCGTTGCAGCTCCTTCATTTCGAGCACTGAGCCGACTTCGCCGAAAATGACGCCGGCCTTGCTGATGTCGTCGCTGTAACTCATGATGGTGAGGAGCGGCATCATGATACTCACCGAAACGATGATGACGGTGATAAAATCGACGGCCGTAATGGAACCGTTGTAATAGAAGTAACCGCCAAACGGTAACACCGTCAATAGCGTGGCAGGAGCGACCGTAATGGCAAGGGAATGCGGCCAAATGCAGCGGCGCATCCATTCAACAAAACAGTCGCTCCCTTCTTTTGCGGCTACTACAAACTTGTCGTAAGAAGACTTTGACTTGCCAAACGCCTTGATAACTTCGATGCCGTTGATGTATTCAACCGCGGTGTCGTTCAACGCCTTCGTTTTCTGGATAGAATTGTCGAACCACTTTTGCGCTCCGGCAAACATGACGGCCATGGCGACCATACCGATCGGGAGCGTTCCAAGCGAGGCTAGTCCCATGCGCCAATCGATATGGAAAAGGTAGACGAACATGAGCACAGGGAGAATCAGGTTCGAGGTAAATTCCGGAACCACGTGCGCAAGCGTCGTTTCCATGCTGTCGATGCGTTCTACCAGGATGTTCTTGAGCGCGCCCGAGGGCATGTCGAGAACAGAACCCAGCGGCACACGCGATAGCTTGTCGCAAAGGTCCTTGCGGATGTTGCCGAGAACGTTAAACGTCGCTACGTGCGAAAGCGTCGTCGAAATGCTGTGGAACAGGACATTCCCGAACCAGAATGCCGCAATAATCAGGCATTCTTTTAGATAGACGTCCCAATCGCGCACGCCCGAGAGCAGTTCGCGCACGATGTTTGCGATAATGATGTAAGGAGCGATTCCGCAAGCAACGCGCAAGAGCGCAAAGAAAATGCTTGCGATGTAGTATTTTTTCTTGTTTCTGGCAAACAGAAAAATCCAAGAGAGCAGAGATTTCTTTTTCATAGAGTTTCCTCCCAAAAGGGCTGAATCAAATTTTGGAAAAAAACTTTTTCTGTTCTACTCCAAACGGATTTTCGCAAAACCAATTGGAGTAGATATTTTAGGTCCCATTTTCTCAATTTGGGGCCGATGAAACGAATTTTTGTATACAAACTGATAACGATTATCCTCATTTTGATTGCCATCACGGCGGTTGCAACGCGGGCACAGGAATCGACGGGGGCAAACCCCGACGAAGATGTCACGAATTTTGACGAATTTTTTGCCGAAGAATCCTCCAATCCGTCCTCTGACACAGACAAAAATGCGAATGATTCGCAAATTGGGGTAACCGTCCTTGACGAAATGGGCATCGAAGGCGAAGGAATCAACGAAGCCGCTCCGATCGACAAGAAAACGAAAGCCGAATCGGTCAAGGTTATGGATGCCACGGAAATGCAGGGCTCCAGCACCACCATCGCAGACGCCACAAACCGCTCTTCGGGCGTAAAAATCCGTCAGTCGGGTGGCATGGGCAGCGAAAGCAAGATCAACATCCGCGGCATGGAAGGCAAAAACGTAAAAGTCCTTGTCGACGGCGTCCCTGTTGATAACGGCAACGGAAACTTCTCCGTCAACGACATTCCTATCGACAAGATTGACCGCATCGAGATTTACAAAAGCTACGTCCCCGAACGCTTCGCCACCGACGGCATGGGCGGTGTAATCAACATCGTGACACATGACCTGCCCAAGAGTTCGGTTACGGGTTCCTACAGCTTCGGAAGTTTCAATACGCATAAGGCCTCGCTTGACGCAAAGTACGTATGGGTAACCGATTCGCTCAAGAGCCGCGCTATCGCCACCGGAATTTCGGCCTATTACAACTACTCCGACAACGATTATGAATTCACCACGCCCTACATGGATACGACCGTAACGCGTGAACACGACCGTTACTACAGCTATAATGTGCTACCGTATGTCTCTTTCGAGCGTTTCTTTTTTGACAAGTTGACATTAGGCGTAATCTACAATGCGATGGACAAAGAAATAGAGTCAAACGCGCACCGCATCGAAGAGGCGACCGCAAATGCGCAATCGTACGGCGTAAACCTTTCCCTTGAAAAAGCAAACCTGTTTATCAAGGGACTATCGATGGGTCTTTCGCTAAGCTACGCCTACGGCAAAGAGGCGGTTATTGATACGAGCCATACGTATTATTACGGCTGGGACAAAGAGAATGTACGCGAAAGTAAAAAGGCTTACGGCGAAATTTCTCTTGGCGGAGCGTCGCACATAGAACGCGAAAACCAGACTTTTATCGTTCCGTGGAACTTTGATTACGCCTTCACCCAGAACCACATTCTCACCTGGAGCGGCCTGTACCGCTACGAATCGCAAGACCCGACGGACAAACGTATGGCTAAAGGCAAGACTCTCAACAACGCAGGATTCCCGGGCCATAGCCATTCGGTAGTATCGGGTCTTTCGCTTGAAAATAATTTCTGGAACGAACGCATCCAGAACGTAGCAGGAGTCAAAGGGTATTATTACGTCATCGAAGCCGAGGATGACGGCGAAAACAGAATCCAGCAGTTGACCGATGATTATGCCGACAACAAGGATTATGGTTACAGCGATAACCTGCGCTTAAAATTGATAGACCAATTGGCCGTCATTGATCAGTTTGCCGTGAAAGGCGGGTATCAGCACAGCCTACGGTTCCCGACCCGCGAAGAAATTTTTGGTGACGGATTGTACGTGTTGTGCGCCCCGGACCTGAAGCCCGAAAAGTCGGACAACTTTACGGCAGGCGCCGAACTCGACCTACGACAGATTCCACTGCTGTTAAAACTGCATTTGGAATTCAACTGGTTCTATATGCTCATGGATGACCGCATTTACTGGAATAACTTCGTCTCGATTCCGCGACCGTATTACAACAGCGTTGGCACCAAGACGACCGGTTTTGAAATTGATGCCGCAGTCGATGTCAACGAATACATCTCGCTCACCTACAACATGACCAAGCAAGATGCCGAAAGCCGCGAGGCAGATATGGCGTTTGGAATCGCGAAGGGCCTGACCGTACCGAACATCCCCACATTCTACATGAACTTCGGTGCAGAATTTCACCTAGGCGACTTGCTTTTCCGCGATGACTTCTTCAAACTTTACTGGCTTGCCAACTACACCGATGAATATTACTACTCCTGGAAAGTCTCCAAGAAACAGGACCGTACCATTCCAAGCTCATTCTCGCAAGACATAGGAGTCGAATACTCGATTCTTGCAAACAAGCTTTCATGGAATTTCGAAGTGCGCAACTTTATGGATGAACTCGTCTACGACAAGTATGGCGAATCCAAGCCAGGCCGCGCCTTTGCGACAAAAGTCAAGTTTACACTATAAACAAAAGGATACCCAATGAACCTCTTCAAGAATAAACTAACCATTGCAGCAATCGCATCTACAATGATGCTCGCTGCCTGCGGCGACGATTCCAGCTCCAGTGCTTCTGGCGATGAACCGTCCAACGAAACTGGCGACCTCTACCTTCTTTCCTTCATGATGGAAACTTCGCAGTTCGTGGGTCTTGGATCTCTTTCCGACAATCAGTCCAAACTCGTCCAAGATTTTATCGAGGCTCCGAATACGGGTGCAGTCGCCTACTTTGACGGTTCGGTCTACACCCTTGTTTCTGACGGCGGAAACAGCACGCTTTCCCGCTACGAAGTCAAGAATGGCCATATGGCCGACAAGGCCGCTGCCAAGGCCAAGTTTAAGGGAACGAACGCCATCATGATGAAGTTCGTCGACGAAAACAAGATGTACGTTGAACAGGCCCTGGGCGACGCCATCACGGCTCTTGACCCCAAGACTCTCAAGACCACGGCCACCATCGACCTTTCCAGCTACATCGACGAAGAAAGCGGCGCCCTGACATCTGTTCCGGGCTCTGCCGTGATTCGCGACGACAAGATGTTCGTGTCGTTGAACCAGTTTGTCGATTTCGATAACGCGATTGCCGGTCCTCGCGCCAGTGTGGCCATCATCGACGTAAAGAGCGACAAGGTCGACAAGGTCATTTACAGCGACAAGGTTGCAGCCGTCGGCGGCATGGACGACATGAACAACACCGCCTCTTTTGTCGACGAAAAGGGTGACATCTACTTCTACTCCAACGCTTCCTACAGCTTTATCGAAGGTTACCAGGAAGGCTGGGTCCGCATCAAGAAGGGTAAAACCGAATTCGACAAGGACTGGGTGTTCCATATGCACGAAGCCGCCTATAACGGCAAGAAGAGCAACAATAACAGCCTGATGGTCGGCGGCACCTATATCGGCAAGGGCAAGTTCTTTGGCTTCTTCGGCAATTTCTCCAATCCGAACAACTGGTACGATTACGAATGGCAATACGTGGTTGTAGATATCTATAACAAGACCGTCGAGAAGGTCAAGGACCTCTCTCCGACCATTTCGTGGTTCGCCCCCTCTATCCATCTTGATGCCGACGGCAAGAGTGTCCTCGTGGGCCATGCCGACAAGAAGGGCGGAGCCATTTACCGCTACGATATTGATAGCGGCAAGGTCACCAAGGAAATGAACGTGACCACCGGAAACGCATACTACATCGTTCCCATCGCCGATTAATTTTAGAGTACTCCATTCCTGGAACAAAAAATAGTCACCCCGCGAAAACGGGGTGGCTTCTTTTATTGAGAGAGTTTTTTTACAGGGAATATTCTTCTACAATACGGCCATGATCCATACGGATGACATAGTGGCAACAGTTCAAGACGAGTTCCGGATCGTGAGTGATCACGAAAAGGGTCTTACCGCGCTTCGCAAGCGCCTTGAGCGTTGCGGAAACAGCAAGCATTTGGCGGTAATCAAGGCCGCTCGTAGGTTCATCGAATACGATCAGGTTGCGATTCGAGCTGACCCCGCTTGCAATAGCGACACGCTGTTTTTGCCCGCCTGAAAGAGCCATCGGATGCTTGTCGACATAGTCCTTAAGGTTGAGGCTGTCGAGAATTTCGAGAGCGGCCGATTCGTCTTTCGGGTTCATGCCCAGCAAGACCTCGTCCAGGACACTTTCGGTAAACAGCTGGTGGTTCACGTCTTGCATAATCAAGTAGGTTCCCAACCTGCGGGCAGCGCGTTTTTGGCTCCACGAGCCGCGAAGGCCGCACACCAGCTGTGCAAGGGTCGATTTTCCGGCACCGTTATGGCCAAGAAGGGCAGTAATTTTGCCCTTGGGAAGTGAAAGTTCAGGAATATCGAGAATCGGGAACTTTTTTTGGTAAGCGAAACGAAGGTTGCGGAAAGTGATGGATTCGCCCCGCTGTGCGGCAGGTGACACCCCCGTTCCGCCCAACTGCACCAGCTTTATGCTGCGCAATCCGAGGCTAGCCGCATAATCGGGCCCTTTCGCCTCTAGTTCTGCCGGGGTCCATTCGCATTCAATACGCCCCTCTTTCACATAGATAATGCGGTCAGCGATGTCCCGCAGGTAATGCAAGCGGTGTTCCACCACGACAACCGTCTTGCCGCGGGATTTCCACAATTTGATGATTTCGGCAAGGTCATCAACGGTTTTCAAGTCAAGATTGGCGGAAGGTTCGTCAAGAACAAAAATATCAGGGTCCGTCGCATTCACCGAAGCGCAGGCAATCTTTTGCTTTTCGCCACCCGAAAGGTGGAAAATGTTACGCCCCAACAACGATTCCAAATGAAAATCCTCGACCGTTTTCTCAATGCGGCGACGAATTTCTTCCGGTTCAATGCCCAAGTTTTCGCAACCGAACGCAATCTCGCTATCCGTATCGATATTGAAAAACTGCGAACGCGGATTCTGGAATACCGAGCCCACATACTTCGAAATCTCAGCAAGCGTCATATCGGAGGTATTCTTGTCGCCCAAGAACACGTCGCCAGCCATGGTTCCCGACTGGTACAGCGGAATAAGCCCGTTAATCAGTTTGGAAATGGTGGTTTTTCCGGAGCCCGACTCCCCCGCCAACACCACGCACTCCCCCGATTCAATTTGAAGGTTGACATCTTTGAGAATCGCATCGTCAATGCTGTCGGTGTAGGAAAAGGATACGTCTTTGAGGGTTATTTTCATATGTGAGAGACCACGACAAAAGCGATTACAGCAATACAATAAACAAAGACAACAGCATCTTGTACATGGAACCCTATCGGCACAATGCAGGTACGCCTGGTATCGGGGGCAAGGGCACGTGTCGACGCCGCGACAGAAAGTTCATCGCCGATTTTCGTAATCGAAACGAGAAGCGGAATGAGCCTATATTCTAAAATCGTCAACGGATTCTTGAGAGTATGCAAGCTAAACAGGCGAATGCCGCGCATTTTCATCGCAGTGCTGATAGCCCGCGATTCATCGAATACCGTTGGGAAAAAGCGAATCATCACCGTCAAGGGAATGGTCACCTTATTCGGCACATGCATTTTCGACATTCCCGCCATAAATTCATTCGCCTTGGTCGTCGCCATGATGTAATAGAACACCACGCCAACAGGCATCATACGGCAAATCAAGAGAACGGTAGCCGCCAGTAACGTGCCAATCATTCCGGAATCCAGCTGCTTCAAATAATCAAAACAGAGTGCCGCTATAGCATATACCGGAAAAAATACACTCATGAATTTCCATTTCTTTTCAAGCAACAGCAAGACCAGAACAGCGGCCACCATCGGCATGCTATAAGCATACGGGACCGAAAAAATCATGGTGTTCGCTGCGGCAACCAGGAACAGCTTTGTCCGAGGATCCAGTTTCACTAGGCAAGCCCTATCCGTTCAAAATGCTTTTTCATCACGCGGCGGGCGATAAACGACCCCACAACCGCGCCCAAAATACCAAATGCGAATATGGCCACCAAAGGCCAGTAACTGTTTGCAAGTTCGGCCATCTTCGCGACATAGCCTTCATCGCTCATGCCGCTCGCATACGCCAGGTATTCTTCGGTAGAAAGCCACAACGGAAGCATCATCGAAGATGACAAAAGGCTCATGGAGACATTTGCCGAGAACAAGCCCCAAAAAGACTTGTGCAAAATTTTCAAGCAAAAGCCTGTCAAAACACCTACAGTCACAAAAATCGGCAACATCAAAAGGCTCTGTCCCATCATCAGCATCACACAGCCGAAGAAACTGCTGAACAACAAGCAGCAAAAAATCGGCCTATCAATCTTCAAGAAGAACAGAAACAGCGGAATACTCGTCACAAGGCTGATGCTTCCTGTTGAAAAAATGATCAGCGCCGGAATGTAGCCGATGCTTGACGAAGCAAATGCAAGCACGAAATAGAGTGCCGCAAAGATGCCGACATTCACCAGGTCGCGCACCAAGGTATTCGAAGATTTCTTACCAGTTGTTTTCACATTAGGCATAAGCATTCTCCTTTAGAAAATAAGCAGTCCGATATGATAGCCGATAAAGCCCAAACCCAGCGATAGAGCGATGTAGTACCCCATAATCGTAGCCAGCCACTTAATGGCCCCCACCTCGCGGTAAGTCGTACCCATGGCAAGTACGCAGGGGACGTTGAACATGGAAGCAAAAAGGAATGCCAGGGCTTCCGGTTTCGAAATCGTTTTGGCAAGGACCTCGCCCAAATTGTCGCTCGCCGCCACACGGGTCACCAACGAGAACGCTTCTCCGGTATGGTTAAACAGCGTACTCATAATGCCAAGGGACGCTTCCTTGCTGAACATTCCACCTAGGTACGAGATGAAGAGTTCCCAACGCATGCCGAAGAACATCGTCACAGGCTCAATCGCATTGCCGATCCTGTACAGAATCGTATTTTCGACATTGCCGTCGCTCGCATAAGAAAGCGCCCAGAACACCGCGGCCACCATAAGGATCATCTTGAGGGCCTTCTTGAAAATGCCCCAAGTGCTGCGCCCGACCATCGCGGCAATCATCTTCCAATGCGGCTTATGGTAAGGAGGCAATTCCATAATCATGCCCACACGCTCGTTTTCGGGGATAAGCTTTTTGCCAAACAAGATGGACGAAAGCCAAAACGACAGGAAAATCAGCGCCACGTAACCGATGGCAAAGAACGGAGCCGCAGAACCGAAGAAAGTAGAAGCCAGGAACAGCACCACGGCCACCTTGGAGCCGCACGGAATCGCCCACAGGAGTACCAGGGCGAACAAGCGCTGCCCGCGGGTATCAAGCACACGCGTCCCGCAGACAGCACCCGCCGTACAACCAATTCCAGAAAACAGCGGCATGATAGCCTTGCCATGCAGCCCCAAGCGAGAAAGCCAGTTGTCAAACGCATACGAGAATCGCGCCATATAGCCGATTTCTTCAAGAATGCGGAAGACGAATATTATTGAGAAAATGAAACTCGTCATGCAAACCGTGATGCAGGTTCCGCCCACCAAGACGTTATTGACAAACGAGACCACAACAGGCCAAGCACCAAGCGATGCGCCAGCCTTCTCCACAAGCGACTGCAGGAGCGGTTGCAAGCCAAAACCGATTCCCATGCCGGGGAAAGCGAGGATCATGCAAGCAAGGAGTGCCACCACCATAATGACGAACGAGAATATCTTGCCCTTGATACGGTGAGTCGCAATGCGGTCCCACTTTCCGAACACCTTGTCGGGTGCTTTTTCGTTGCAGGATTCTTTTACGATTTTATAAATCCAACGGTACTTGGCCTCCCCTGTTGCAATACCGCCATCACCGACATTTCCAAGAATCGTCTCAACGGCATTACGCCTTGCAAATGGGAGGTTATCCTTAACCGCTTGGCGCACGAGCTTGTCGTTTTCAAGCAGTTTAACGGCAAGCCACATTTTTTCAGAATTTCCCAGTTTAATCTCCCCCAAGGCCTCTTCAAGCAGATGGAGCGGAGACTCTACCTTATTTTCGCCGATCTCTTCCAATTCTTTTCGAAGTTCACCGGAATCTAGGAATCTCGGAAATTTTACAGCCAATTCCAAAGTTCTCAGGAATACGGGGTATCGTTTGGTCTCGGCAGCACTGAAGCCAAGAACCGGGACGCCCAATTTCTTTTCGATAGACTCCACATCAATTTTTTTACCGGCAGCCTCGGCAACATCCATCATATTGAGGACCAGCATTACAGGGGCCCTGATGCCCACGAAATCGGCGAGCATATAGAGGCTGCGTTCCAACTGCGAAGCATCAACCAAAATGCAGACTAAATCAGCCACACCACCGTGAATGTAATTACGGGTAACGACTTCTTCTTCGGAATTCGCAGAAAGCCCGTAACTACCCGGCAAATCGACGACCTTGTATTCAACGCCGTTATAACTGAAAAAACCTTCGGCGCGTTCCACCGTTTTCCCGGGCCAGTTACCCACCCGCTGGTGAAGACCCGTAAGGTTATTGAACAGGGTTGACTTTCCCGAATTCGGCTGGCCTAAAAGAGCAATCGTTTTAGCCATACTACTTTTCCACCCTAGCTAAAATTTGCGAACATTCCCTACGGTTCACCGCAATGACAGTATCGCGGCAAAAAACGAGTACTGGAGAGCGACCGTCATTTTTCAAAAGCGTAAAGGAAGAGCCCGGAGTAAGTCCGATAGAAATGATTCTGGAGATAAAGCGGGAATCGCCTTCAATCTTAGCGATGTTCCCGCTAGAATTTTCACCCATTTCGCCAAGTGAAATAGCACGGATGTTTTCTTCTTGCATCATCTTCCTACCTAAAACTGTACCTTATCTTTGTCGCATAAGAACGGCCAGGCTTACTTTCGCCGTAATTGTCATAAACAACGCGGTCTGTCAGGTTTTCCACCTCAAAACTCCAGGCGAGCTTATTGTCCCACACCGAGTATTCAATGCCCACATCTTGCGAGAAAGACGCAGGAATCATGCGGTCCTGACGGGAACTGATTTTCCAACCGTAATAGTATTCAGCGGTATAATTGGCGGCCCACCAGAGTTTCAAGAAATCTTCTTTGTTAATCAAGTCACCAATATGGAATTCCGCGAGATAGTTCATAAAATACCGCGGGATATTCGGTACAATGGCATTTTCGGGAATTCCCTGCTTAGCCACATAATCGATGTTGCGCAAATCCTGGAATGTCCAATTCGTCCCGAGCAAGATATATTCATTCAAATCAAGCTTCACATCACCTTCGTAGCCCCAACCGCGAATCGGGTCAAGGTTAGAATAGGGTGTTGCCACCTGCGCTAACATTATATACTGAATTTTATTCTTGTAGTATGAATAGAAAAAGTCTCCGTCAAAACGGAAGCGCGTCACCAAAGGGAGTTCCATCAAGTCAATGGAAATACCCGCATTAAAATTATCCACAGCCTCGGGCATCAAGCCAACAGCGGCACTAACCTTAGCCCCGTCGCCAAAAAGTTCTTCAGAACTCGGAAGGCGCACCGCGTGCTGGTACGAACCTTTTATCGCAAACGGCTTGACGATTTGGAACCGGATACTTTCGTCATAACTAAATTCTTTGTAGTCATCCGACTGCAATTCGGGTTCATTGAGCGTAGAATAGACCGGCTTTGAAATTTCGGCTTTCAGGTAATGGAACTTGAAACCAATCAAATTCTGAATATGTTCGTCCCAAATACGGTCTTCTAGCGAAAGCCCTGTCGTCATCGAATAAGTCTTGCCAGGAAATCCTGCCATATTGAAACCCACCATTTCGGAGCCCACGTCATCTTCTGGATTCTCCTTGCGGTATCTGAACAAGGTATTCCAATAAACCGTCTGATTCTTGTAGAATTCATAATCCAGGTTCAACAGGTCATTGAAATCAAACGATTCTACCGTACGTAATTTCGGGAGTCCCACCATCGAAAGTTCGCCAACATTTCTCGATGCCGTATCGCAAGAAAACCAGTTACGGCAATGAATGCGCGAAGTATCCGTCACTGTATTTTCACCGTAAGCGAACGAAAAATAATTGCCAAAGTCCAGACCTTTCACAAAAAGATTCTTCTTGTCTAACCCGAATGTTGTACCAAAACTATAGCCATCCATCGTCGTTTCTGTAATACGGAATGTATTCCCCTGGACTTCATGTTCACTTGCTCCATAGCTAGCGCCAAGCGAAACGTTATCGAACCAGGCCCCCATCAGGTTCGTAAACACCTGCACATTATACGAAGTATAATGGTCATGATCGCGAATGACAGAAGTATCCTTACCCGTCGAACTTTTCATGTACGGGGACGTGAATTCATAATCGTTATCGGAATGGTTAAAGTAACCCGATACGCCAACTTCAAGGGCGGCCGCGCCTACAATGCTATCAATGGTATGGCTTGCCGTAAGCGAGGCCTTGTGTGTATTGTAACTCGCCAGGCTGTAAGAAGCATCAACCGAATTAGCAGGGCGTTTCTTGGTAATGATGTTGATAGCGCCGCCTGCGCCGTCGGTTGCAAAACGCGCCGGAATGTAGCCCTTGTACACCTCGATATCGGCAATCTGGTCTATAGGGATATCGTCAAGACCGAGGTTTCCCTGAGTTTCTATCGGGACGCCATTCACGAGCACCTTGATGTTCTTGCCTTCCATACCACGGATATTGATTTTGCCCTCGCCGCCCATGCCTCCGGACTTGCGTACTTTAACTCCCGAAGAAGTATTGACTGCTTTCGAGATACTCTTGCTGGTATTCTGAAGTTCCGTAGCGTCGATGGTCGAAACGGTTTCCACCTTTTTCGCTTGCTTTGCCTGCTCTGCTTCGGCATCAGTTTCCACCGAAAGTTCATCCAGCTGGGTAACACCCGCAGAAGGCGCATTATTCTCGGCGCTTGTATTAGCCGCACTAGGCTCTTCCAAAAAATCGTCAATCGACGTCACTTCTTCATCTTGGGCTCGCACGGAAACCGCCGCCATCAGCGTAATCAAAACGACCGTCAAAGCAAGCGTCATCATCGTGAAATCAAACTTCTTCATAGTGAATTATTCTCCACCTTCTAATTCGTTTATCAGCTGGATGTTGTAGAGTTTTTCAACCTGCAAGATGTCAAGCACAACAGCGATACGTTCGTAAGTCGTTCCCTTGTCGATTTTAATCGCCACAGGAGATTTCTTGTTCTGAACGGCAGCGGCCTTGACGCGCAAATCATCAGGCGTTCCTCGCTCGCCATTGAAAGCGAGTTCCGTTTCAGAAAGTTCGATGTACAGGCCTTCTGGCGTATCGCGCTTGACTTCGCTCTGCGTCTCAGGCAAAATCAACTTGAGCACCGATTCATCTTGTTTAAAAACGGAGGTGACAAGGAAAAACACCAACAGCAGAAAGACGCAGTCAATCAGCGGCGTCATATCGGGGCGGATGCGGCGGGTACGGCGGGCCATTTACGTTTCCTCATCAGCAGCATCTGCTGTAGCAATTTCATGTCTATGGTCTTTTTCCTTCAAAATGCGGCCCAGACGCAGAAGCACATCGTTTTCCACATTATCCTGTTCCGATTCAAGACGGGCATTCAGGTAATTGAAGGAGATTACATGCGGGATGGCGACCACGAGACCGATGACCGTTGTAATCAAGGCCAGCTTAATGCCTGTTGCAAAAGCCCCGGCATCCGAAAGCCCGGAAACCGCAATAACGCTAAACGCGTTGAAGATACCAAACACCGTTCCCAAAAGGCCGAGCAGCGGAGAGATGCTCGCGATGTTCTCGATGGTGGTAAGACCCTTCGAAAGCGGCGAGAAAGCCAGCGCAATCTCGGTGCGAATACTTTCGACAATGATGTGGTGATCGGTATTGTGGGTCACCACACGATGCAGGATCTTCGCCGGAAGGCGCTTGCGAATGCTCCTGTTGAAAAGAACGAGAGCGATAACCTTCCATACGATAATCGCATAGCCCACAAAGTTCATAGCCACGAGCACGTAGGCAATCACGCCGCCCTGCTGGATAAAGTCTAAGATGTAGTTCATGAATTTCCTTTTATTGATGCAGATTGTACTTGATTGGAATCTCCATTTTCCAGGTATCCTTTTCCAGGATTTCGGGAATAGGCTTGAATTTCGGAAGCGATTGCACGGCAGCAAGGGCGCTTTCATTCAATGAGGAATACGGGCACGGTTTTGCAACCACCGCATCGCTAATGGCACCATCCTTGGCTACCGTAAACTGGACACGCACCGTCCCCTCCTGCTTTAAGCGGCGGGCTGTCGCTGGGTAATCCTTGCGCTTTTCGAATTCCTTCGAAAGCCCCATCAAGTAGGCACGCGTCACCTTCATCAGCGAATCCTTCGAAGGCTTCGGCGGAGGAGGTGGCGGAGGCGGAGGAGCCACAGGTTCTTCGACAACAGGAGCTGTTTCTACCACTTCGGCATCCGTAACCATAATCGGTTCCGGTTCTGGCTCAGGTTCCTGTTCCGGAACTGTATCTTGCACGATGTTCGGGATAACCTTCGCCCGCACAATCTTCTTCACAATTTTCTTGATTTCAGGAGGCGGTTCCGGCGGCGTGAGCAGCAGTCGTTCCACATGGATGACTTCAGCATCCTCGCGCGTCGTAACCACTTGAGTATTCCTCAAAAAGCCCCATGCATAGAAGCCGATATGCAATAGGATTGCAAGACCGACGCCTACCCAGAAGGCGTTTTTCATGAGGAATGATGCGTAAGGGTTTCTCATCTAGAAATAGTACTTGGCCTTTGCCCAAACTTCACAGTTCTTATCGTAATTGGCGAGCTGCCCGCGCTTGCCACCGAAATGGTCATAGCCGGCCGAAAGCGTCACCTGGTCCGTAACCGCGTAATCGCCTGCCGCGCGCGCATAGTAAGCAAGGTTATCGATATCGAACATCCCATAAAGCGAAAGCTTGAGCGTATTGTTTAAAAGTTCCTTCGAGATGCGGAAGGTCATTTCAGAGCTATTCTTCTCAGCCGCAAGTTCGTCCGTGTAGTCAGCGATATACTTGTGCAGGTACTGCACCATGAACGTCCAGTTGTCACCAGCATACCAATCGATTCCACCGAGCGCATTGAACGTATTCTTGCGGGCGTAATCAAGATTACTCTTGTAACCGAGAGCTTCACCAAAATATTCCGCAACTTCGGCCCGAATAACGAATTCCCCAAGCGGCATGGAAATATCGCCACCAATCATCGTCATGGTTTCGTGAACACCACGGATAACGATGGAATCCTTTTCGAAATCGTAACCCGCAACCGTTACCGGCGACTGGCTATGTGTATGCAATGCTGAAACCGAGAAATCGAAATTCGAGAGGAAAAACGAGAGGCGCGTTCCGAAATCACCGTTCTTGAAACGGGTATCGGGGCCTTCCGGAAAATCGAGAATCGCATTTTCCGGCATATCCGGACGCCACGGGTTTTCTGCCTGGATAGGCATCTGGAAATAACGCGGAGCAGGAACGTAAACGATTTCCGCATTCACGCGTTCCCCGGGATACTTGACGCGGAAACCATCTACAGCCATGCGCAGATCATCGTAATCACTGGACATGAATTCCGTGTAATCTACCGGCGAAATCAAATCGGTGACTCTAAGGCCATCCGCAACGCCCCATACGACAATCTGGCGGCCCGCCCGGACTTCCAAGAAGTTATTCGAATAATTCAAATAGGCTTCTTGCAACTGCACGCCAGTACGATCGTCCAAGATACTGTTATGCACCGCATTCAGACTCGCAAACAGGTATGCGTCTTCGTAATCAACGCGCATCTCGGTACGCAGGCGCGTCCTCGACGACGTCAAGTCGTGAGGCCACTGCGTCTGGACCGCATGATACGTATCCACGAAACCGTTGAACTGGAACGGACTTTCTTGGGCGAAGGCGGTTGCTGCCGCCAATCCAACCACTAACCACCAACCATTAGCCACTATTACAGCCCTCTTTCCAGGCGCGGAACGGTGAACGTCTTCGCATCCAGCGGGATGTTGAACTTGAGGTCGCCAAATTCAAGAATCGTCTTGTGGTTCGTCTGCACGTTTTCCATGCTCATCTTGGCAATAGCCCAGAATCCATCGACCTGCGTGACCTTCTCCACCTTCAAGAAACGATGCAGTTTGCCAAGCTTGTCGTAATATTCCACCTTTGCCGCAATCAAGCAATCCTTGCGGATCCACGAGACCTTCTTCGAAAAGATTTCATCGTTCTTCTTGGGCACCGATTCGATGACCCAGCAATCCACGCCGTCCACTTTCTCTTCACGCAAGAGCGTATGCGTATCTTCATCGATATTGCGCTGGCCCACATCGTCGTAAGTGAAGTCGGAACCCATGAAGTAATCCGTCTTGGAACTCTTTCCGCTGATGCGGCGCGTTTTCTTCATGGCGGGCAAGTAAAGCCACTTGTCGTCATCCTTGCTGATATCGTCGTAATCAACCGTCAGGAATCCCGTACCCTTCACATCGTTGGGATAACGGAAGAACATGATCTGCTTGGTATCCTTGCCTACGTCCATCGCAAACGAGGTAATCTTGCGTTCACGCTTCGCACCAGCCTTGTTGATAAGCGTCATCGAGAGTTCGGAACTGCGCGTATCGCCATCGGGACGGTCCTTCACCTTCTGGATGACATCACGGCCCGAAAGCCCCTCCGCCGCCACTAACGAAGCCATTGCGACAACCAGTATCGCGCCTTTTTTAAACATTTTCAAATCCATATTATCCTCCTGCCGACAATTCGGCGTTTTTCGCCGCTAAAGTTAGCCTAAACTTATTTTTTACACTACTCCGAATAGGCCTGTTCAAATCCAATCGGATTATTCCCTTGCGTTTTTTTCATTATATTAAGCGGCCTTATGCCGTCATGCCGAAAAAAAAGATTTCCCGGCCAAACGGCCGAGAAATCTCGAGGAGACTATCCCTCTATGCAATTACTTGAGCGGAACAATCCACATCGGGATCGGCTTGAGGCTTGCAATTTTTTCAGCCTTGTCCTTCTTGGGATTGTAACGGTAATAGCCATTGCCGTCTTTTTCGGTAGCAACGGCGAACAGCACATTACCATCTTCTTCGACATACTTGCCATAGCTAGCATAAGCAGAGGTGTAAGGAACGGGCAGAGCCTCCATTTTCTTCTTGGCAAGGTCAATCTTAACAGCCTTGCAAGTGGCATTATAGTAGTCCTCTTGCGAGTCCCAGCTCTTATTCAAGTCGTTCATTACGTTAAGGTAAGCATAAACCGTTGAACCATCTGCCTTGGCAAACGGAGAGAGGTACTTGAACACACCCTTCTTCGTCACATCCTTGATGGAGACCTCATCCGAAACGTTCCACACATAATCCTTGTCGAATTCCTTTTCGCCAACCTTGATGCGAAGGAAGCCATCCTTCTGGCCCGGCGCATAGCTCCAGGAAGCATTGCTATACACATAGATATAGCCATCGGCTTCGACAAAAGCTTCATTCTGGCTATCGTCAAGCGATCCGACCGCAGCGACGCGGTCATCCTTGGCGACGCCGAGTACCTTGTCCTTCTTCACGTCGATAATGGCGACCTGAGCGGTATAACCGGTCTCGTAATCGCTCACGTTCTGCAAGAGGCCCACATAAAGGAGTCCGTCAACAATGATACCGGTTCCCGGGCTCACAGCGAAGGCGTCTTTATCCTTATACTTGGAAAGATTGATAGAGCCGGTCACCTTCATTTTCTTGGGGTTGAAGATAACCAGCGAATCCGACATACCAGCCAAATAGGCCTTCTCTTCGTTCACGAAGAAAATGTGGTTCGTCCAAGCGCCCGGCAGGGCAATTTCACCCTGCTTTGCACCAATCTTATTGTTTTCGTCAAGTGCATAGCGGGTTATCAAACCGACATCCAAATCAGTAATAAACAACGATCTGTTGTAATAGATTACGCCCGAACGGGTGCCAACTTCAATAAAGTCATCCCCAATATCTTCGGTATGCTCAAGCGACATGGTGCCGATGAATATACTGTTACCCGCAGCAATGGCTGTCGCAAATTCGCGCTTATAGTTGTCATCGGAAGCGCTGGAGGAGGAATCGTCACTGCAAGCAGCGAGCAACCCCACAGATGCCAGGGCCACAGCAAAGGTCTTCACTATTTTTGATTTCATAGAATGCTCCTAAATTTTGCGGAAGGGACCGCTTTTTTTGATTTTGCGGAGCATTTTAGAAATGTCTCATTTGCCATTCTACTCCAAATAGCGGCTAAAAAATCCAAAAGGGTCGTCAGTTCGATTTTTTTGCTTTTAATCCAAAACGCCCACTTTAGCTCCATTTAGACAAAAAGAACCCCCAGCGTAAGAAAAAAATGACAGGAAAAGTTCATCCGCATGCCTAAGTTAGCCTTGACAAAGTTTTTCGTTGTAGTTAGATTTGTCTTACTTTTTAAGCCTAGTCTAACATAACGAGAGGAATAAAAAAATGCTCAATCTCGCCGGAATTGAATGGCTCACAAACATTGACCGCAACTTCGCCGTCCCGGCCAAAACCCCATCCTTCATCCTGGAATTCTGCCGTCAGGGCCGCATTGAATGGTCTGGCGGGAACCTGCCGTGCAACCACCTGGAAACAGGAGAAATGCTCGTATACGACGCCTGGACCCTCGGCGGGCTGAACCGTTCCGCCAACTACCGCGGTGACATCATCCTTTTCTACGATGAAGCCATCAACGAAATACGGCAATCCTTTGCCGGTTTCGACATCGACATCGCATCCTTCCAGGAAAAGTTCAGCATTCAGAACAAGCCCTTCATTGTGCACACCCGCGAAGAAATCCAGTACGTTTTTTCCAAGTTTGAGCACATAAAGGACGCCTTCCGCCAAGAATATAGCAGGCTCGGTCTCCTTGAGATTCTGATTACGCTCAAGAACATGGACGCCCACCGCGAATCGGTTTGTCGCGACTGTAACATATCGATGCTCCAGGTCGAAAAGGTTTACGGCATCCGCACGTTCATCTGTGACAACATCGATTCCCACTACACCATCGAAGAACTCGCCGACAAGTTCGACATGCCGCCTACCGCAATGAAGGTCTGCTTCAAGAATGTTTTCGGGCTCCCCGTATTCACCTACGCGCGTCGCGAACGTATGAAACATGCCGCAAAGCAGCTCCGCGAATGCGACCGCGGGATTCTTGAAATTGCAGGAACCGTCGGCTACAACAACGGAAGCAAATTCGCCCACGCCTTCCAGGATGTCATGGGCATGACGCCGAAGGAATACCGCAAAAAATTTAGGCAAAACGCAGCATAACAACCATGAAAAAAACATTCTCTAAGCTCTACGCATACATGGGATCGCGTCGTCCGCTGTTCCCGCTTGCTTTGATTCTCTCGGCACTGAGCGCCATCGCGGGACTCGTGCCGTTTTTACTGATGTGGCTGATTGTCCGCGAAATCCTTACAGGCGGCGACATGACGAACATCAAGATTTTCGATTACTCTATCGGCGCAGTACTCGCCTCGGTTGCAAGTGTATTACTTTACTTTGCAGCCCTCGCCTGTTCGCACCTAGTAGCATTCAGGCTTGAAGGCGACCTGCGTCGATTCGCCATGAAAAAACTGATGAGCGCGCCGCTCGGATTTTTCGACAAGAACCCGACAGGCAAACTCCGCAAGATTATCGACGACAACGCCGCAATTACGCACACCTTCGTCGCGCACGAGATGCCCGATATTTCGGGCACCATCCTGATTCCGATTGTGGCACTCGTGATGATGTTCGTTTTTGATTGGCGGCTTGGTCTTGCCACATTGGTGCCGATTGCCTACGCCATCTTTATTCTCGGGACCTTAGGCAAAAAAGGAACCAAGTTCATGGAACGCTACATGCAGTCGCTCGAAGAAATGAACAGCGAAGCCGTCGAGTATGTGCGTGGTATCCCTGTCGTCAAGGTTTTCCAGCAGACCATTTATTCGTTCAAGAATTTCTACAAGACCATTGAAACTTACCACCAGATGGTAACCGCCTATTCTGCTAGTTGGAAAGTTCCCTACTGCATTTACACCACGCTCGTAAACGGATTCGTCCTGTTCCTTGTGCCAGTAGCAATCCTCATTATTGGGCATGGCGACGACGTGAAGCTCACCATTGTGAACATGATGATTTACGTACTAGTGACGCCGCTATTCACGCAATGCGTAATGCGCAGTATGTACCTGAGCAACGCGACGAACCAGGCAGGCATTGCGGTTGACCGCATCAATGATATCGCGCGCACCAAGGATTTAGAGGTTTGCGCAAATCAGGTCCCGATGCAAAATTTTGATGTAGAATTCCGGAACGTGAGTTTCACTTATCCCGGCACCGACAAGCAGGTACTGAGCGACATTTCGCTCTCGGTACCGGTGGGCCACACCGTTGCACTTGTCGGGCCATCGGGCGGTGGCAAGAGCACGATTGCAAAGCTTCTACCGAGATTCTTCGATGTCGATTGCGGCGAAATTACCATTGGCAGAATTTCGGTAAAGCAGATTGATCCGAAGGAACTGATGAAGAATATTTCGTTCGTGTTCCAGAATACGCGACTTTTCAAGATGAGCATCTTGGACAACGTGCGTTACGGCATGCCCGATGCAACTCTTGAACAGGTAAACGAAGCTCTTGACCTTGCGCAGTGCCGAGAAATCATCAACAAGTTGCCTGGCGGCATCGATACGGTTATCGGAAGCAAGGGCACTTACCTTTCGGGCGGCGAGCAGCAGCGCGTCGTACTTGCGCGCGCCATCTTGAAGAACGCACCCATCGTTGTGCTCGACGAGGCAACCGCATTCGCCGACCCCGAAAACGAACGACTGATTCAGGAAGCCTTGCACAAGCTTGCCGCAGGCAAGACGGTGCTTATGATTGCGCACAGGCTTACCAGCGTGGTGAATGCCGACCAGATTATCGTGGTCGAAGAAGGCGAAATCGCCGAACGCGGTACGCACGCAGAATTGCTTGAAAAGAACGGCGTTTACGCCAAGATGTGGGCCGAATACCAGCAGTCCGTCACATGGACCCTCGATAATTCCAAGGAAAATGAAGGAGGCGAAAATGTATAAGTGGGTTCAGAATACTTTTGCTCTTTCGGAAGAAGGCTCGCACACATTCATCCGCGGAGTCGTGTGGACGTTCCTGCACTTCGTTTCGCTCATGTTCCCGATGATGTTGCTGTTCAACTTCTTGATGGAATATATGGGCGTCGGCGATTTTGCAGGCAAGGCCCCTCACGGAATCTGGTTCTATCTCGGTTTTTCCGTCACCCTATTCATTGTGATGCTTGTAATTTATGCTTTTTCGTACACCGCCACCTACGACAGCGTTTATGACGAAAGCATGCGACGCCGCGTCTCGATTGCAGAAAGGCTCCGCAAGCTACCGCTTTCCTTCTTTGGCAAAAAGAACCTTTCGGATTTGACGTCGACTATCATGGACGACTGCAATGCGCTCGAAATGATTTTCTCGCATGCGGTGCCGGAACTTTTCGCCGCCATCGGAAGCGTCACCATTATCGGCATCATGCTCTTCTGCTACAACTGGAAAATGTCCATCGCGCTTTTCTGGGTCGTACCCGCCGCAGCGCTTCTGATCGCTCTTTCCAAGAAAATTCAGGACCGCTGGTTTATCAATTCGTACAACATGCGCCGCGAAATTATCGAAGACATCCAGGAAGGTCTCGAAAACGTGCAGGAAATCCGTTCCTACTCGGGCGAAGCGGCCTACCTCAGGCATTTTGACAAGGACTGCATCCGCTACGAAAAATCGCAGATGGATTCCGACATCAAGGTCGGCATGTTCCTGAATTCGGCGCAGGGTATCCTCAAGATGGGTCTTGCCACGGTGCTAATTACGGGCGCACGCCTCTGGACCAAGGGCGAAATCGACGTATTCACCTACCTGGTGTTCATCGTGTGCGCGGCGACCATCTACAATCCGATTTTCCTCGTATTCAACAACCTCGCCGAACTGTTCTTCGTGAATGTTCGTCTGCGTCGTTTCCGCGAAATGGACCAGATGCCCATACAACATGGCGAAACAGAATTCACGCCTGCCAATTACGATATCGAATTCAAGGATGTCGATTTCAATTACAACGAAAACAAGCAGGTTCTGAAGAAAGTTTCGTTTACCGCAAAGCAGGGCGAAATTACCGCACTTGTAGGCCCGAGTGGCAGCGGAAAAACGACTGCGGCAAAACTTGCGGCACGCTTCTGGGACATCCAGGGCGGTTCCGTAACGCTCGGCGGCCAAGATATCAGTAAAATCGATCCTGAAACGCTCCTCAAGAACTTCTCCATCGTCTTCCAAGACGTGGTGCTGTTCAACACGAGCATCAAGGACAACATCCGCATCGGCAAGCGCGACGCCAGCGACGAAGAAATCCTGAAGGTGGCAAAACTCGCTGGCTGCGACGAATTCGTGCAGAAAATGCCGCAGGGTTACGACACCGTTATCGGCGAAAACGGCGACACGCTCTCGGGCGGCGAACGCCAACGAATCTCGATTGCACGCGCCCTGTTGAAAGACGCGCCCATCATCCTGCTTGACGAAGCGACCGCAAGCCTCGACGTGGAAAACGAATCCAAGATCCAGCGCGGCATTTCGCAGTTGGTGAAGGGCAAGACCGTCATCATCATCGCACACCGCATGCGCACTATCGCAAACGCCGACAAGGTCGTTGTGTTGCACGACGGTCACATCGCCGAAACAGGCTCCCCCGCCGAACTCAAGGCGAAAGGCGGCCTGTTCAGCAAGATGCTCGAATTGCAAGAGGTTTCCTCCCGATGACTGCAGAACGTTTGATGGATTACAAGCTTGTGCGCCAATGCGCCCCGACCCTTGCCGCCCGCAAGGTCGGGAGCCTTTTCTGCATGGAAAACATCCAAGGCGGACGCGAACCGATGTGTTCGCTTCTGGCGCGCTGGAATCACGACTTGAATCCATCCGGCGTCTTTGTACGCATTGTGGCGGAACGCTGCGGACGCAGTTTTATTTACGTCTACCGCCGAAACCTCTTGAGCCGCTTATTCGAAACCGCAGAGGTCCGGCACTTCCTCAAACAGTACGACTACAAGCATTTCGACGAAGAACGGCTCATTTTGAATTTGACACATCGTATTGGACGGTGCCGTTGCTTTCCTCATGAAATCGGGCTCTTCTTGGGCTACCCGCTAGAAGACGTAAAAGGTTTTATCATCAATGCGGGCAAGAACAGCAAAAGTACAGGATACTGGAAAGTTTACGGCGACGTCGAAAAATCCGAACGGATATTCGAATGCTTCCGGAAATGTTTTTCTGTCATGAGTTCACTTTTTGAACGCGGCTACTCGCTCCCCATGCTCGCAGTAAGCTAAAAAAGGTGCAGAAATTTTAACTAATCACTGAGCGAAGGCTCATCAATAGGAGAATCACAATGGATAAAGTTGCAGTCATTTACTGGAGCGGAACAGGCAATACGGAAATGATAGCGAAGTATATCGCTGAAGGCGTTAACGCCGCCGGCGGTCAGGCCGATGTTTTCAGCGTTTCGGATTTCGCCCAGGACAAGTTGGCCGAATACGGCCGTTTTGCGCTCGGATGCCCCGCCATGGGCGCCGAAGAGCTTGAAGATTCCGAATTCCAGCCCTTCTACGATGCCGTAAAGCCTTCCCTTGCCGGCAAGAAAGTCGCACTTTTCGGCTCTTACGGCTGGGGTGGCGGCGAATGGATGAACCCGTGGAAGGCCGACGCCGAAGCAGCAGGCCTTGTACTTGTGGCAGAACCGCTCGCTATCGAGAACGCCCCTGACGACGCCGGCAAAACGGCCTGTACGGAATTGGGCAAGACTTTGATTCAGGCATAACAAGAATCTCTATCCTATATATACCACCTCATAAGACAAAGCATCGGTTATTACCGATGCTTTTTGCGTTTCACTCAATCAATTCAGAATTGACTACTCTTTGCCGAAGATCTTGAACTTCCGGATCAAAAGCGGAGTCACGAACAGGTCGGCGAGCAATGCCGAGACAAGGCCGATAAACACCACGAAGCCGAAGTTGAACATCTGCGTTGCGGCCGAGGTGGTAAAGCCCGCAAAGGTCGCCACCATGATAATCGTCGTCATCACGAGAGCTGGGCCCGCCGTGCGGAATACGTTGAGAATGGACTCGCGGTAATCGCGGGTACGGTCAAATTCCACATGCCCGTGGTTGATAAAGTGAATCGTGTCGTCGACGGAAAGGCCGATGATCATCGGGATAAGCGTCGCCGTCATCATGTCAAGCGGAATGTCTGTGAGTCCAAGGTAGCCGCCCACGAAAATGCCCGGCGCAATGTTCGGAATCATGCCGATAAGGCCCGTGCGGATGCTGCCGAACACAATCATCAAAAGGACTGCCACAATCACCACAGAAATCAGGAACGAAGTCATCTGGCCCACTTCCAGGTACTGCTGCATGGCGGTGAACTGCGGCAAGTTTCCTACGGCAGTCACCTTTGCGTCCGGGTAAAGCTTGCGTGCGAAATTCTGCAAGTCCTCGATTTCCTTCTGGAGTTCGTTGGAGTTGTAGCTCGAAATTTCACTTCTTCTTCCGTTTCGGGAATGGCGTATTTATCCTGACGGTTTTCGTTCAGCGTACGGTCCAAATCCTTGACGATATCAAGAATGGAGGTGGAACGCTTGGTGAGCGGGTACTTGCCGGCATGATCCTGCAACTGTTCCAATTTTTTCAGATTCTCGACTTCCTTGGCCTTGTCGTTTGTACCAAAGTCAATCACCAGGTCGTACGAATAGAAACTTCCGATTTCCGATTCTGCCACGTAGAGCATCTTGTTCACGTATTCGACCTTGCGGCCCATGGTGCGTTCCACGTCAAAGGCGGGTTCTATCTTGGTGAGCCCGAAAACAGAAATTGCAGTCACGACGGCGAATACAATCGCAATCGGCTTGCCGTGCCCGAGAACGAACTTGCCGATAGAATCGAGAATGATTCCCATGCGCGTGTCGCCGCGTTCA
>NZ_CACZDK010000033.1 GCF_902779965.1 Fibrobacter succinogenes
CCCGTTCCCATCCCGAACACGGAAGTTAAGCCTCAGATCGCCGATGGTACCTGGCCCTCGGGTCCGGGAGAGTAGGTCGCCGCTGGATTCACGGGCCCCTTGAGCAAGACGCTCGAGGGGCCCTTTCTTTTTTTGTGCCGCCCGCGCGCATCCCGCTGCGACAACCACATTCGCGCGCGTCCCGTAACAGCGTACACATCCCGGATTGCGAACATGCCTGTTGTACAGGCGCAACACTCTCCGGTACGATCACGTCATCCTGGCATTCTGCGCTGCACACCAGGCAGGTCCCTGGGTCCGTCGATATACGATACTTGGCGACGTGTTGCTCTAGTAGAGTTTGGTTCGAAGGAGTTGGGCCGGCATGGCCTCCCACCGTCCCGTGGGATATCGGGGCCTTTTTCCGCGGTTCCCTTTGCGCTCTCATGCATTGCGCATTTCATGGTATAGTCCTGCAAGGGGCGCTCCGCTGCGAAGCAGTCATTCTGCAGAGTTGGCGTTTGCTCCTATTATTCGACGGTGGAGAACGTTATAGATTTTTTCAATCCCTTTCGCGTTTTCTGGGCGATGCTTTACTGCACGGGTGTTTCATGACGTTTTACGACAGTTCGATAATTTCCTTATTGAATTAATTTATTCTTGATTTTGCAACCAAGATGAATCTTATACTTTGTATAAAATGCCTTTTTTACGCTAATTTGGCGCATATTTGGGGAAAGCAATTCCTATATATAATTTCTTGTCAAAAGATTTAATTTTTTTTTAATATTTTTGTTTTTTTACATTAAAATGATATATTTTACAAATAGGGTGTGGAATAACCGAGAGAGTGAGTGTACCTTATGAGACACCTGTATTTAGCTTTTTGTGTTTTCGGCGCTTTCGCGTCCTCTGCCTTTGCTGATTTGACTGTTCACGTACAGTCAAGTTATGATGTAAGCAGCAATTTGGTTCCACATCTTGTTCTTAATTCAGAGCAGCCCGATGTATCGGAAAAATCTTCTACCCTTATGGTGGATGAACAAAGCGATATGTGGTATGCTTTTACTTGGAAAAAGTCGCTTTCTGATTTTAAGGCTTCGGATACCTTTACCATTAAGTGGTGCTCTTCCACCGCGACAAGCTCTGCAACGTGCAGCGATTTTGGCGATGGCATTACTTATAATGTCCGTGATTTCTTTGATGGGAGTAAGGAAGCTTGGATTTATACGGTTCAAGCTACAGAAACGTTCTCGAAGTCCTTTAATGAACCTGGCTCAAAGATTGTCTGGTTCAAGAGTCCTTGGGGCAATAAAGCGCTCCCGCAGATGATTTTTGAGCAAGATACAGTTTTGATGCATTATTCGGAAGATGCTGATAAATGCGGATGGTTCTATGGCGCTATTACACAAGACATGCTCGCTAAATATGTGCTTCGTACGGCGCACTTCAATCGCTTCAATGCTCCTTGGATGTCTGTTCCTCAAGACAAAAAGCAGATTATTGATCTTGAAAATGCGCTGAAGAAAGATACTGTCTACGTGGACGGTACTGAGGCAACGCCTTCCGTTAGCAATAAGATGGGTACGGTCGGCGAGTGCTTCGATAAGAGCCGCACTTTGCATGTCTACAACCCGTGGCGCAACAATAGCATCTACCGCGATAGTACTGTTTATTTGACTATCGATGGTGTCTGGCAGGATTCTGTAGCGGCTACCGGAGGAAACGTTGCTGGCCCGGCTGCAACTGGCCTTTCTTTTGATGCAGATTACAAGTACTGGCTTTCCGTGACATTCCCGGATTCTGTCGTTTCTTCGCTGGCATGGAAAGCTCCAGATGCCAAGGTGCAGATTACCCGTAGCTTTAAGGAAAATATACCGATTACCTATTTCAGTAATAATAAGCGTCCTTTAGCTGGTGATTTGTTCCCGTCTGGTGTTTATGAAGCCTGGTTCTTCACAAGTTCTAAAATGGGTGAAGTGGATATTTCTTATGCGCCGCTGGATCGTAAAGTTGTGCGTTTGTTGAGCCCGTGGAAGAATACGCCGACTTCGTTTGTAGTCGATGCAAACAATGATGTCGTGAAAATGTCTGCTTTCTCGAAGGATACTTGCGGCTGGTTCGAAGGCATTTACTATAAGCATGCTGCGGATTGGAAGGTGTACTTCAAGCAGAGCTTCGGGCTTGAAAAGTACGATATGACGGGAGTTATCCGCGAGGGCAATGAAGTTGAAGTTCTGGTGAATCTTGATTCCTTGATGAGCAAGCACGATACGGCCTGGGTTTATCCGTCCGATAAGAACAAGAACTATAGCCGTCCGGATGCGTCTTCGAAATATCCGGTTGGCCGTCTTGGTGATTGCCCGCATATGAAGATTTCTGCAATGCTTTTGGACTGGGCCGGTGAAAGCTATCACGATAGCATTGATATTGACTTTGGCCATACTCATAGCGGTAACAGTTATACTCAGGTCATTATTGATACCGCTACATATCGTACTTGTAATTCCGGTGATAAAATTAAGGGAATGGTCCAACAAGTGCTTGTGGATGGACGCCCGGCTCGTGTGGATTCCACGAAGTTCCCGTGGGATAAGTGCGCTGCAGGCCATGAAATCGACAAGTGGTTTAAGCCGGAAGTCGTTGCAACTGTGGGTGGTAAGGAATATACGAACTCCGTATGTAAGGATATTGAACTCCAGCTTGATGACGAAGGTTTCTGGTATGCCGATTACACGAACGAATCTGGCGACTGCAATGATCCTGTAAGTCCTGGCTTCTTCCCGTTGGATGACTTTGAATATCTTGACGCGGCAAAGACCATTAAGAATCCCAAGTTCGACTGGAATGTCGAAGGCTATGTCAACCATGGCGATGGCTGGAAGCTTGATACCTGCAAGCATAACTATAGCTATGCGATGTCCGTTTCTGCAAGCTTCAAGTATGTAAAGGGTCAGTACTTTGAATTCCGTGGCGACGATGACGTGTGGGTCTTTATTAACAACAAGCTCGTCGTGGACATTGGCGGTATTCACGAAAAGGTGGAAGGCTCTGTTGACCTCGATACACTTAATCTCACCGAAGGCCGCGAATACCCGTTCCATATTTTCTATGCGGAACGCAATGCGACGGGTTCGAACTTCAAGATGCGTACTTCTATCAACTTGCAGAAGCAGAACACTTATCTTCCCTCGATTGACGATTCCAAGACAAATGATATAACTGGTATTCTCAAGTTGAAAATGGATGCTGTTGCAGTTAGCTGCGACCCGAGCGCTCAAACGGATGTCGAAATTACGGAAGCTCCTTCCATATTCTACCTCGATGGCGGTAATTTTTCCGAAGC
Source organism: Fibrobacter succinogenes (assembly GCF_902779965.1). Lineage (NCBI taxonomy): Bacteria > Pseudomonadati > Fibrobacterota > Fibrobacteria > Fibrobacterales > Fibrobacteraceae > Fibrobacter > Fibrobacter succinogenes. The sequence continues at coordinate 3,326 of NZ_CACZDK010000033.1, forward strand.
GGCTGAATTGAGCGTTGGTACGAATTTTGGTGGTATCCAGATTAACGAAGATAAGGCTGGCTTTAATATCAATATCGATGAAATCGTGAAGCAGCGTTCGCTTGCTCCGGGTAAATACACGCTGTACTTCTTCTTGGAATCGGATATGAGCTTGAATGATTCCTATGAATTCACGATTCCTGAATATCCAAAGCCGGAAATTGCCTTTGTTGATGTATTCAATCCGTCGACTGATGGTTCTTTGAAAAAGTTTGATCCGACAAACAAGAACTTGAGAGGTGAAACAATTATCACGGGTAAAAACGATACCTTGATGACTCATGTGCGCTATCCAGAAATGAGTTACCTCGAAATCGTGGTGACATACATGGGTAACATTTGCACAGATTGTTTTGTCGTGCTAGACTTGAAGCCGAGTAATGGCAACTTGACGTTCTATAATGAAATGGATCAGCAGATCAATACCGTTGAAACCGATGAAACGGGACGTGCTCGATTCTATGTGTTTGGCGAAGGAGCTGTTAGTGGAGCCTCCTTTAGCGTCGTTGGCATTAGCGGTGTCAAGAATACGCTCAAGTGGGATAATATCAACTTCAAGGATCCTGAGGTTCCACTTGCGAAGACGGGTGGTATTTACGACCGCAATGGTGATGGTATCGCGGATAGTATTTATATACCGTTTGAGTTCGGTGCTTTTGCCGATCATGATTTGGATGCAATTGCCTGGAATTTTGGCAACAAGGATTGGCATGAGTATAGTTCCATTAAAGATATTTCAGACTTCATTAAGAATGATTCTACGGTTGTTTTTACCGCTGAAAAATTGATTGATTCTGTTTATACGGGTGAATCAAAGACTATTGTTGATGGTAATTTCCGCTACCACTATGTTTATTATGATGCAGCTTCCGCATCGACTCAGGAATCGGAAACGCTTTATACAAAGATTCAGGATAAAATTGGTGCCATTATCCTTGAAAAGCCGATGCTCAAGATTGTATCGGATAAGATGGTAAAGGTGACAATCCAGCTTTCGGAAGGTTGTAACAATTCATCCCTTGGTAATCCGCGCTTTATCGAGCTGAAGGGCAAAAATGACGAAGATATTTCGCCAACACAATATAAGGTCATTTCAGTGACTCCAATAGATGAAAGCGATTACTATGATTTGTTATTCCAGAAGAGTCCTGATTTGATTGTTCCTGAAGTGGGCTTCAAGATTCGCCTTATTCCGGGAGTTTTGCCGGATTTGAGTGGCAATACACCGCATAAACAGAATCCGTGGCGCCGTATTGAAGGCGAACAGCCGCTTGAAACGGAACGTCCGAAGGTCGTGACTATCAATCCGGGCATGTTTACTAAGGATAATCCGTGGCCGGGTGATACGAACGATGTTATTCCGGTTCGTGTAGATAAGGAACTTACGCTCAAGGAAATCATTCAACAGGAAGGCTTGCCTGGTGTTTTGGTCAAGTTCCAACTTGAGGATTATGCCACGACACAGTTGTTTGACGCCGGTAATATAAAGCCAGGCACTCCTGAATATGAGAAAATCTTGAGTACTGTCAGGGTAAAATGGGATATCGAATTCTTCTCAAGCCTTGGTCAATACGTGAACTGGGTGAAGGGCGAATACGCATGTAACGACAAGAAGATTTTTGAGACGGACTGTATCCAAGATGCGGGGAACATGTTCTTCGAATGGGATGCTATGAGTAACAAGGGTCGTATGGTCGGAACGGGCGTGTATATTGCCAAGTTCAAGTTCAAGATTTTCTCGGATAAGGATGTTGTGGGCAAGGGCGAAGAAACATTCACGTTCGGTATCCGTCGTAACGACAAATACAAGACTAGAACCAAGAAGATTAAATAGAATTTTTGGACAATAGTATTTGGGCCTGCCCGCTGGGCAGGTCTTTTTGCTTTTTTTTCATTATGAAGTTTGTAATTCTATGAATTGAATATATCTTTAGACAGAAGTGTGGGAAGAATAAAGAGGGTGTTGAATGAAACACTGTTGTTTGGGTATTGCCGCCTCGTTGACATTAGTGGCCTCAGCATGGGCCGATTTGACAATTCATTTGCAGTCGCCATTCCGCAATGATGCGACGGCTTCAAGCTATACTCCGCATATTGTTGGTGGCGTAACGGATTATAATCCGGGTTTTGGCGCTATGTCCAGAACGATGATGCAGAGCGAAGGCGACGATTGGTACGTTTATACATGGAAGGGCAAGACGATTGCCGATTTCCAGGATTGGCAGGATTTTGAATTCAAGGCGTGCCCCAATACCGACGACAATAATTACAATAACAACAATTGCGTTTCGTGGACTGGCGGCGGGAAGAACAGAATTACGTCGTTCTTTGGTACCGAAACGGAAATTTGGCTTTATACGGATGCGGCGGGCAAGTCCTATGAAAAGTCTTTCATGGCGCCGGGTTCAAAGATTGTTTGGTTCAAGAGTCCGTGGGGCAACAAGGTCTTGCCTCAGCTTATTTTTGGTACCGATTCCATATTGATGCGTTTTAACGAGGGCGACAAGGATAAGTGCGGCTGGTTCTATGGCGCACTGACACCTTCCATGATTGCGTCCAACCCGATTTCGGTGGGGTACTTTACGCGTTACAAGGCGCCATGGTACGTTGTTCCTGCAGATAGGGATTCTTTTGTTGTCTTTGGATCGCTTTTCCAAACGCAAGACACGGTTTTTGTGGATGGTACGGTTGAAAATCCTGTGGCTTCTGAAAAGATTGGGACCCCGGGCGAATGCTTTGACGCAACGAGGCGTTTGCATATTTATCACCCGTGGCGTACGAATTCGACTTATCGCGACAGTACGTTCTTTATCAAGATTGATAATAACATTTTGAATGAACCGACGGGACTCAGCACCGAAGGCGAATACAAGTATTGGCGCCATATCGATTTTGCTGATACGCTTGTGGGGTCTTCGCAGTGGAATTCTCAGGGAACTTTTGTGCAGATTTTACGCGGAAAGAACGATTGGCCGCAACACCCGTATTTCCCGGAAATGTCGCGCCCGCGTGCAAGTGAGCTTTTCCCGACGGGTGTTTATGAGACATGGCTTTATACCTCGACTTCGCTTGAAACGCTTGATTTGGTGTTTTATCCGCCGGAACCTAAAGTTATCCGTTTGAAGAGCCCGTGGGAAAATCAGTCGCCGTCCATGATTATTGAGTCTACGAATGATGTCATCAAGATGGGGCCTCTTGCGGATACTTGTGGCTGGTACACGGGTACGGTTTACAAGCATGCAACGGACTGGAAGGTTTACTTTAAGCAGACCTTTGGCATGGAACGCTATGGCGGCAAGGGCGTTGTCGCAGAATTGGATAACCTTGATTCCTTGATTTCGCTGGATTCCTTGATGGCGAAGCACGATACGGTCTGGGTGTACCCCAATCCGAAACAGCGTTATGAGCCGAAAGATACGACGCGCTATCCGGGAATTCTTGGTATTTGCCCGTCGCTCAAGATTTCGGCACTTGTTCTCGATTGGGCCGGCGAATCGCATGAGGATAGCATAGATGTTGATTTTGGCGGCATTTATGGTGGTAACGACTACACGACTGTTGTTGGCCTCGACCAGAATGGAGAATTGACAGAATTTAAGACGTGCGGTGGCCATGTGCCAGGCATGGTGCAGGATACGCTTGTGAATGGCGCGCCTGCGCGTGTGGATTCCCTTGTCTATCCGTGGTCGCTGTGCTCGGCGGCGCATGAAATAGAGAAGTGGTTTGTTCCGCAAGTTGTGGCGCATGATGCTGCGGGCAGGGAATACAAGAACGGCGTTTGCCGTGACATCAGCCTTTCGCTTGATGAAGAAGGCTTTTGGCAGGCCGACTTTACGAACGAAGAAGGCGACTGCAACGATACGATCAATCCGGGATTCTATCCGATTGACGACTTGGAGTATCTGGATTCTGCAAGGACTGTGCGCAACCCGAAATTTGACTGGAATGTCCAGGGCTGCCGCCACAACTATAGCTTTGCGATGAAGGTTTCTGCGCAGTTCAGGTATGTGAAGGGGCAGTACTTTGAATTCCGTGGCGATGATGATGTGTGGGTGTTTATCAACAACCGCCTTGTTGTCGATATCGGCGGTTGCCATAGTCCTGTTGAAGGTGGCGTGAACCTGGATACAATCGGCAAGAACGATCCATCGCTCAAGTTGATTGAAGGTCGTGAATACCCGTTCCATATATTCTTCTCGGAACGCAATGCGACGGGTTCGAACTTCAAGATGCGCACGTCGATTAACTTGCAGACGCAAAAGACGTATTACCCGGTCGAAGAAAAGACAACGGACGGAACGATTAAATACACCATTTTGCAGTTGCTGATGGATGAATCGATCAGTTGCGATGTGTCGAGCACTTCGAAAATCGATACGATGCCTGCACAATCTTCGTTTGTGCTGTTCGGCGATGACGAGCGGATTCCGTCGGAGGGCATGGAGCTTTTGCCGGGATCTATTGCGGGTATCAATATTGATGCGAACATGGCTGGCTTTGTGATAGATACGGTGGAGATTGTGCGTAACCGTTCGTTGGCGCCGGGCTCGTACATGTTGCAGTTCTCCTTGGCTAGCGATCCGAGCCAGTCTAGCGAAGTGTTCTTTACGGTACCGGCGTACCCGCTTCCGGACATTGCGTTTATCGACGTGTTTAGCGGTTTTGAAAAGCCTACCGCGTTTGACCCGACTGGTATTAGCTTGCGCGGCCTGACCTTTGACGGCTCCGTAAACGATACGCTCCTTACGCATGTGGCGTACCCCGATACGGTTCCTTTGCAAGTGGGCGTGTTTTATATCGCGAGCCTTTGCAAGGACTGCTTTGCGGCTTTGGATTTGAAGACTTCGTTCCCGATCAGTTTCTTGGACGAAAAGAAGCAGAGGGTGAACAGGTTGATTACAGATTCGACGGGTGTAGCGAAGTTCTATGTCGTTGGCGATTCCTCGGTGACAAACGCAAGCTTTGAAATTTCTGGAAGCGGTGTCGCAAACGTTATTACGTGGAAGAACATCCACTTCAAGGAACCGCCTGTGCCGTTTGCAAGCTTGGGCGAAGCTCACGACCGCAATGGCGATGGCGTGCTCGATAGTATTGCTGTGGTGTTCAACAAACCGTTTGGCGAGACTATCCCTGATACGATTGCGTGGTCTTTTGGCAGTGACGATTGGCATACGGTCGCCTCTGTAGAAAATGTGACCCAGTTGATGCGTGATGAAAAGAGTTTGTCTATCTATGCGGATAGCTTGTTGGATAAAGTCTTTACGGGCGCCGCGAAGGACTCCTATCAAGGTTCCTTCAGGTATCACTATACGTACATGGACAAGGAAACGGGACAGATGGCGCAGCTCAACTTGGATGGGCTTGCGATTGAAGACCGTATAGGTGCTATTCTTGTGGATAAGCCGATTGTGAAGCCGGTTGGTGAACGCATAAACAAGCTAACGGTGTATATCAGCGAGGCGACGCAGGTGGGAGTGCTCAATGGAACGCAGTTCTTGGAATTCAAGGACAGGACCGGAGAAATGGTGGACCCGATGCTTCTCACGGTTATATCTATTTCACCGAATAGGAATAGCAATTATTATGATGTGCTGTTCCAGAAGAAAGATGAAAGCATGGTTCTTCCGGAAGTGGGCTTTATGGTGCGCCTGATTCCGGGTGTGTTGCCTGATTTGCAAGGGAACGTGCCGCACGTGGATAATCCGTGGCTCCGTATCGAAGGTGAACAGCGCGTTGGTGTGGAATCGCCGGGTGTTGTTGCGATTGATCCTGTAGACTGGGCTCCGGAAAAGTGGCCGCATGTTAATGATGTTGCTCCTGTCCGCGTTGACGTGACGAAAAAGATTGATGATATCGTGGCAGAAACAGGACTCCCAGGCGAGCTGATTAAGTTTGACTTGAGCGAAGTTGGAAAGTCTTTACTGATGAATTCGAATGGTAGCAGGGACTCTGTGCTTGCGAAAGCGAAAATCAAGTGGGAGGTGGAATACTTCTCGACGCTTGGGCAGTTTGTCAATTCGCAGAGCGGTGTCGTTGCCTGTAACGACAAGAACGTATTCGGTACGGACTGCGTGGAGAATCCGGGTAACGTGTTCTTGATGTGGGACGCTCACACAAGCAAAGGGCGCTGGGTCGGAACGGGTGTGTATATCGCGAAACTCAGGTTCAAGATTTTCCAGGATGATAAAGTTGTTGGAAAGACAGACGATACCTTTAACTTTGGCGTCCGCCGTCACGGCAAGAAATAAATGCGCCTATGGCGCAGTTGGCAGAACTTAGTTGTTAGAACTTAGAAAAAGTATATAAACGTTTTATCAACAGTTCGGGAATAAAACCTCGCAGAAAGTAACTCTTTGAAACTTAACGGGTTACATGCGAGGTTTTCTTTATGTCTGCTTTTTATTTACAAAGAGGTGTTGATAGATGTTGAAAACTTTTAAAATTTTCAAGTTTTTTGTAGCATTTTCATCATGATTTATTGCCAAACGTTTCTTTTTTATTTACATTAACAAAAAATGCGCATTTTTGGCTAATGTGGGTTCGCCAGGAATGTCGCTGACTCATGGAACCCGCAAGGTTGAATGGAATGAAACTGATTTTCAAGACTCTTGCTGCAGGACTTTTCGCCTTCTCTATGGCGAATGCTCAGGATGATGTTCCTGCCGATGCCGCTTTGGCCCCTGCTTCTGACAAGCCGACGATGGCTAGAAGCGAACTCCCGGTGGGTGCCGATATTTCGAACCGTTACCTCGAACGCGTTTTCTACCACTGGAAGGACAACAAGGAAAAAGGCATCATCAAGGTGTTTATCCACACGGATGAACTTGCCGAAGAACGCGAACCGGATGTCTTGAATTACGACGTGCTTTACAGAGATGCCGACGGTAATGTCCTTTTCTGGAAAGACCATGTTGCAAAGTGCGTCAAGTGCTTTGGTAAGCCGGTTGTCGATGGCCCGACCCCGAATACTCCGAAGGCTCTCGTGTATGACTGGGATCCGAAGAAGATTGACGATACCACCAAGACGATGCTCGAAGGCGAATTGCCGGCTGAAGTTTACATGATCACGAAGGACAACGATATCAGAAACCTCAAGTCCCGCTGGATTGGCCCGTCGGACAAGGAGCAGGGCGAAAGCGAGTTCGTGCGCGCTTACCGCTTGGGTTCTATCATAAAGCACAACGACAAGAACGCTTTCCCGATGGCTTTCGTTTACAAGAAGGGCGGCAAGTTCTTCTATGTGCCGGAAGGATACGGCTATATCGACCAGGGCGTTTACAGGGGCGTTGCCTTCCCGGAAAAGTTCTACGAAGTTGAAGTGACCGACTTCAAGGAAATCGTGGGCAAGTCTCCTATCGAAGAAGTTCAGGAAGCTATCAAGCGCGGCCCGACTCCGGTCAAGATGGCTGACCTCCCGAAGCAGACTTGGAAGGGCCCGAAGATTGAAAAGGAACTCAAGGCTCTCGTGAAGGGTTACAAGGTCAAGAAGCTCATCATCACGAGTGACTCTTGGGAATACCGCAGAAACTTCTTCGGCTTTGTCCTTTACAGATGGGTCGGATTTGACATTGTCTATGATGGCAAGAACAAGGACGGCAAGAAGGCTACCATGTACAAGTCTGGCTTTATTGCAAAGCAGATGAGCAATGGCAGCGGCTTTGATAAGAAATTGATCATGACGGGTTCTCCGGTTTCTTGGAACCGCGAAGTTCTCGACTGGAAGTAATCTCTGGTCGCCTCTAAAAAATTTATTTTCAAAAATTTGGCTGCGACACATCGTGCAGTTTCGTCACTCAAAGTGGTAAAGACCTCCAGTATTCACCACTTTTCGTTCCTGCCTGCACTCGGTCTCGCTCAAATTTTCTTAACCAAAGCATTTTTTAGAGGCTCCCTTATTTTTGAATGATTTAATAAGGTGACTCCCATTGGCTTGGGGGTCGCTTTTTTGTTATTATATGTTATTGAGAATATTTTGAATGGATGCTAATGGGGTAATTGAATGAACAAATTATTGCTTATCATTGCTATTTTTGCGGAAATTTCTTTTGCTGTATCCCCAAAGACGAATGAAATAATTTTCAAGTCTTTGAAAATTGATGTGTCGCAAATTGGCGATGAAATATGCGATTCTATTTACGCTGGTTTGCCAAAGTATGAAGCTGCTAGATATCGTGCTTTATGCGTTGCAATGGGTGATGTTATTGAATATAATTCACCGTTGGATTATTCAGTTGTTTTTTCTTTAGATATAAATGAAGCTGCCTATTTAAAGGTGAGAAGGGAAAATCAGACTTGTAAGGATATTTCTACAGGTGCTGTAGCCGAAGGCACGCCTGGAACGGCTCTGTTTAGCGAAGTACTTTTTGCGGAACTTATGCGTTTGCAGAAATATGGAGTGATTCAAAATAATCGTGATTCATTGGAAGCTTTCCTACTTCAAGAAATCGATAAAATGAAGAATGTGTCTGGATGTAAAGATATTGATTTGGTGTATTATACTGAAGAAGAAGGAGCCTACTATTTAATTGGACCTGAAATGGCGAATTGCTGTTCTTTAGTTGATACGTCAAAAACATCCTTGCCGTTGGTTAAATTCAATTCGATAGGTGTTCGTGCAACAAAAATAGGCGAGAACAGGTTTTACTTGAAAGGTGTGAAAAGTGACGATGCTTATACGTTGTTTGATTTGAATGGAAGCGTTTTGCAACAAGGATGGGCGCGTTCGGGAATAATCCAAACGCCGATGCTCCCTGCAATTTTAAGAATTCAAGAGAAAACGATAATGCTGAAATAAAGCAATTATCTTCACATTGACCGAGTTTTAATCGCTGATTCCTAATCACTAACCACTGACTACTGACCACTAAAAATCTATCTTTGATTTCGTGATTCAAATTCAGAATGTATCTAAGTCTTTTGGCATGCAGGTCCTTTTGGACGGTGCTAGCATGCTTGTTGCCGACCATGAACGCGTCGGTCTTGTGGGTCGCAACGGTTGCGGCAAATCGACCCTTTTCAAGATGATTCTTGGGCAGGAATGTCTCGATGGCGGTAACATCGACATCCCGAAGGGCTATACGATTGGCTATTTGCAGCAGCACATCAAGTTCACGCACCCGACGGTTCACGAAGAAGCGTGCAGCGTGCTCAAGGTGAATGAGGACGGTTGGCTCGAAGAACACAAGGTCGAGGCGATTCTCTTTGGTCTTGGCTTTGACGAAGAGAGTATGCAGAAGGACCCGATGCTTTTGTCGGGCGGTTTTCAGATCCGTTTGAATTTGGCGAAGGTCTTGGCGTCGGAACCGGACATGCTTTTGCTGGACGAACCGACGAACTACCTGGACATTGTTTCCATGCGTTGGCTCAGCCGCTTTTTGCGCGCATGGAAGGGCGAAGTGCTTTTGATTACGCATGACCACCACTTTATGGACGAGGTCTGCACGCACACGGTGGGGATTCACCGCCACAAGATGCGCAAGGTCAAGGGAACGGTCGAAAAGCTGCGCGAGACGATTGCCGAAGAAGAAGAAGTGGCAATGCGCACGCAAGAAAACGAGCAGCGCAAAAAGGAACAGCTCGAAAAGGTTATTGAGCGTTTCCGCTACAAGGCGGCAAAGGCTGCGATGGTGCAGTCAAAGATTAAGGCTGCGGCAAAGCTTGCGACGGGCGAACGCCTTACGCACGAACGCAATTTGGATTTCAATTTCAAGAATGCGGAATTTCCGGGCAAGCGCATGTTGCAAATCCATGGATTGCATTTTGCGTACAAGAACGAGGACGGTTACGGCCCGGAGCTGATTTCGGATTTGGAAATGGAAGTGTTCAAGGGCGACCGCATTGCGATTATCGGCCCGAACGGTCGCGGTAAAACAACTCTTCTGAACTTGATTGCGAAAGAATTTGAACCGACCCAGGGTACAATCAATTACAACCCGAACCTCAAGATAAATTACTTTGGACAGACGAACATCAATCGCCTGAATCTTGAAAATACGGTCGAAGAAGAAATTGCATCGGCAATTGCGGATGTGTCGCAGAAAAGCCGCGCCCGTAGCCTTGCTGGGCTTATGATGTTCAGCGGCGATAACGCGGTGAAGAAGGTCAAGGTGCTTTCGGGTGGCGAACGCAGCCGTGTGCTGTTGGGCAAGATTTTGGCGAACGAAAGCAACATGCTTTTGCTTGACGAACCGACGAACCACTTGGACATGGAAAGCATCGAGAGCTTGATCGATGCGCTCGAAGATTATGATGGTACCGCACTTGTCGTGACGCATGACGAAGAACTTTTGCACGCTTTTGCGACGCGCCTCATCGTCTTCGACGGTGGTAAGTGCCGTATCTTCGAAGGCTCTTACGCGGACTTCCTTGAAAAGGTTGGCTGGGCTTCTGAAAAGAAGCCGGGCGGCGCGAACTCTGCAAACATCAAGGTCTCGAATATCGACGTCACGGACGATAAGCCTGTAAGCTCGACGCCGCGCACCAAGGAAGACCGCAGGGCGCGAGCAGACTACATTGCCGAACGCAGCAAGGTCATCAAGCCGCTTGAAAAAGAAACCGCACGCCTCGAAGCCGAAATTGCAAAGGCCGAAGCGATTGGCGGCGAACTCGAAGCAAAGCTCGTTGCCGCTTCGGAATCTGGTGATGGCAACGCCATTACCGCCATTGCAAAAGACATGGATGACAACAAGAAGCTGACCGAAGAGCTTTACGCCGCCTGGGAAAAGGCAAGTGCCGAACTTGAAGCTGCGAAAGATAAGTACAAATTAGATTAGTTGGCAGAAGGGAGATGCCCGATCAAGTCGGGCATGACAAGTTTATTCCGCTCTTTTACGTGGCTTGAGCGTCATGCCGTTGCTGCGGTAATATTGGATGTCTGTAAGGACTTGGCCTACCCAGTAATGCTTTTGCGGGTCCTTGCGCCAGTTCTCGAATTTGTTGCGGTGTTCTGCATCGGGATAGAACTGTGCGATGGCATCGGCGAGCGTGGGCGATGTCGCGAGGACTTTGTGGAGGCGGCGGGCGCCTATGTCGATTTGTTCTAAACCTTTGCCTGTGTCGAGTGCGAGCAATCCAGACGAATTGTTTTTGCCGTGATAGTTCATCTGGAATCCGGAAGTGTGATGGATGATGGACATGAGAATGGCTGGGTCCGTGCGCTCGCGCAGGCAGGCTTCAAGCACGGGGAGATTGCAAAGGTGTTCGTTGTCCCAAGGCTTTCCGAGGTAAGTGATTTTTAGCGTGTGCGTGGTGCTGTCGGAAATGATGACGGATTCGTAACGGATGCCAAGATCGCGTTGTAGCGCTTTTATCAAGCGAATTCCCCTGCTCGTGAATTTCTTGTAGCCAATCATCTTTATCTGTAATGTATCCTTGATAGATTCTAGGATTGGCGTTGTGGGGCGCGTGACGATGAAGTTGTAGTTGTTGATAACTGTGGGGAGGATGTAGGCGAGTTCTGGCGCAGCGCTGTCGAGGTCGCAGTTCATGTCGATGATGAGTTCGCCAAGGTCGCAGAGTTTTTGAATGGCGGACGTGGTGTACTTTTGGTATTCCTGTTTTTCGTCAATGGTGGGGCGCGGTTCTTCTTCGGGGTGCGTGGCGTAGGCCGTCGCGATTGCTGCAATCCCAAGAATCCAAGCGATGAGAGCGAGCTTGACCTTAATGCTTCTCCAAAAAATACGAATAACTGCACGACCTTTTTTGGTCATGCAGATGCAGATCAGCCAAAGGATGGCAAGCCCTATCCAAAGGAAAACCAAGTTCACGTGACCAATATAGGCAAATATTGGTAGCTTCGCGGAATCTTGACTGAAATAATATTACTTTTCGCCGCCTGTTTGAGCTTGTTGTTCTGGCGCTGTTTGGAATATGAGATGTGATCTTCCAACCCCGCTAGACGTTTTGAGCATGTTGTTCGAGAATTTGGCAATCGTTTCGCCGGCCTTCTTGATAGTCTTGATGATGTTTGCCGTGTTGTCGAACTGGGCTTTAATTTCGTCCTGGACGGTGTTAAACATTTGCGTGAAGCAGAATAGGTCGTCCTTGGATTCGTTGAAAAGTTTATATGTGTTGCGGAGCGCAACGAGATTCGTCGCTTCGCGTTCCATAGATTCCTTGATTTCTTTGATCAATGCATCGCGGATAGTTTTCTTTTGCTCGATAATTTCGGGAGCGTTCTCTCTCAAAATGTATGTCGGGAGCGTGCCGAATTCTTCGAACTTTGCAGAAACGCTGCTGTTTGTCTGGAAGACTGAACCGCGAAGGCCGCTCGAACGGACTTGCGGATCGATGGAAATTGTGCAGTTCGATGTTCCGTGGTAGTTGCAACGGACGCGCTTTTCGACTTGATGAAGTTCGTTGTAGGGGTTGAAATCGATGTCGGTTTCGATATATTTGTGTGGTGCGTAAAGCGGTACGGTTTCACCTGTAATGGTGATGCGGTAGGCGAGACAATCTTCGCCGTTGAACGGTTTGGTCTCGTAAAGGTTGTTCGAACTGTGGATAAGGTGGTTCACGCGCATGAGCAGGTCGTCTGCATCGTAGGGCTGTTCGAGAAGGCTCGGCGTGTTCTTGTACAGTTGCGCTTTGAGAATTTGGCGGTAACTTTCAGAAATGGCGGAGTTCGATGCGCTGCGTCCCCAGATGGAGGTTCCCAGGAAGAATGTGTCTATGAGCTTTGTTTCGTTGCGGTCGTTGAGGTAGGCGATAGCCTTGATCATGTTCGAAAGGGCAATCCACCTGCGGATGGAAACATAGACTCCATTGCGTGTGCAAGATTCTGCGACTTTGCCGATAACGGCAAGTGTGTTCGGAGAGAGCGTGACCTTGCTTATATCCTTGAGCCACTGGGCCTGCTCCTCGGCGCTGATGGCGATATCGCTTGGAATGTCGACGTCGCTTTCGTGTCCTTGAATTTGAAGCAACGTGCAAAGGGCGTCGGACGAAATAGTTTCAGGGAGCGAGATGGTGAGAGTGACCTGGTCCGTCACTTCGGATCGGCTCAATGCTGATTCTGGCTTTTGGCTGCCTGAAATGATGATAGATCTTTTTCCGTGATCGTGAATTGCAATTTGAAGATTGCTCTTGATCTGTTCATCGTTTGGCGAAAAATTATCAAAAATAATTTGGGTGAAATCGTTCAAGTTGTCTGGGAGCTGTTTTTGTTTTTTACCGAGTCTTAAAACTTTTGCATCCTTGAATGCGCTTGAAATTCTGCGGATAATGAGGGATGTGCCGCAACCCGGGCGACCGTACAAATAAAAAGGTTCCTGAATGAGCGTGGTGAGGAAGCCCAACTGCACATGATATTCTCTTTCGGGAATATTTTTTGTAATTATTTGAAGAAGTTCGGCGAAACGTTGACGCAGGTTCATGTTAACTCTCCCTAGTTCATACTTTTAAAAATACAATAAAAAAGGCGAAGTGTTAATTAAAATTTGCTTTTAATGAGGCTGTTCGGTTGGCTTGTTGATAGTACTGTGGATAATGGCTATAGTTCTATTTGTAATAGTCATCTTCTGAATCGTAATGTGGAGTTTGGGGTGGGTAAGTAGCGCTTGTGGAAGTCGGCAAGCGTCTTTTTGCGATATGATGATGTCACTGTTTTTTGAAAGTTCGGCTTCGATGATTTGTGCGAAATGCTTGTCGTGGTCGGGGCGAGTTATGGATTTTTTGATGGCTATGCCGAATCTGTTTCCGAATGCGTGGACGTCTTCGATAAAACGTTTGGGGGCGCCGAGTCCGCAAATGATTTTTGCGGTAAGAGGAGTGCCGGGAGTGAAATTTGTAATGGACTCAATGGAAAATCGGATATCGGGAGCGTTTGCATCGAAGCAGTTAAGGTGGACGATTTCGTTTTCGCTGTGGTCTTGTTTTAGGCTGCGGAATTTTCCGGCGGGCATAAGGCTTGTCCAGGAGTCTGGCGGTTCTTGCCAGTCCAAGCAGAAACGGATGGCGCCTGTAAAACGGGAGTCTTCGAACCCGTCGTCGCAAATGATGATATCGAATTTGTCTTGAATTTCTTTTGCCGTAGCGTAGCGGTTTTTGGTCGCAAGGACGCTTATTTCATGAATGATTGGCTGAGTGTTGCTTTGTAATGTTGTATGCAAATTCTGTGCCAGATCTAATTGGAGTTCCTGTTTTAATAGGGTAAATTCATCCCATGCGGCGCAATGGCAAAGGATTGCTATTTTTTTACCTTGTTCTTGAAAGTACTTTGCGAGCCAGATGGTGAAAGGCGTCTTTCCTGCGCCACCGGCCAAATAGCTCCCGACGATAACGACGGGAATCCGCAGCTGCGGCTGCGGACGCAAAAAGAATTTGTGATGCAGTTTGTATGCAATTCTGTAGAATGCGGCTGCGATAAGGCGGAAAAACTTCGTTACGAGTATCATTGGCTATGCTTTGATACTTTTCATGACGGATTCTTGGCGAAGAATGCTTTTACTTAATCGAGGCAATTGCGTTTCTGCTGCAAGTACAAATCGGCAAGGACGAGAGCGGCCATGCTTTCCACAATCACCGGAGCGCGGACTGCAACACAAGGATCGTGTCTTCCCTTGGCGGCAAGTTCACCATTCTCAAGACCGCGGCCGGCGGTCTTTTGCAACTGCGAAATTGTAGCGGTCGGCTTAAACGCCATGCGGCAGTAAATGGGCTCGCCATTCGAAATACCGCCAAGGCTACCGCCCGCATTGTTTGTGCGCGTGTGGTAGGTGTTGCCTTCGACGAAAATTTCGTCGTTATGCTCGCTGCCGTGCATGCGCGCTGCGGCAAATCCGCTACCGATTTCAAATCCCTTGCATGCTGGTATGGAAAGCATTGCTTGTGCGAGGAGCGCGTCGAGCCTGTCGAATACCGGTTCGCCAAGGGCTACAGGGACGTTTTTCACGAAAAGCGAAACCGTTCCGCCGATGCTATCGCCATTGGACTTTGCTTCCAGGATGGCTTCTTCCATTTTTTTGCTGGCGGTTTCGTCCGGGCAGCGCACGGGGGAGGCTTCAATTTGGTCAAGCGTGAGCTTGCTCACATCGAATGCGGGGCAATCGACTTCGCCAACGGAAGATACCCAAGAGAGAAATTCTGTGCCGGCGACTGCCTTGAGGAACGCTTTCGCGACGGCGCCTGCGGCTACGCGACCGATGGTCTCGCGGGCAGAACTTCTGCCGCCGCCGCGGTAATCGCGGAAACCGTACTTGAGGTCGTAGCAGAGGTCTGCATGCCCCGGTCTGTACCACTTGGCGATGTCGGCATAGTCTTTGCTATGCTGGTCTTCGTTAAAAACGACGAAAGAAATGGGCGTGCCAGTCGTTTTGCCTTCGAAAACGCCGGAAAGAATTTTCACCTGGTCCTTTTCGTTACGGGCGGTCGTGACCTTGCCCTGGCCCGGACGCCTGCGGTTCAGTTCGGCCTGAACCATCTCTTCGGTAATCGGGAGGCCTGCGGGGCATCCATCGAGGACGGCTCCGACGGCGGGACCATGGGATTCACCCCATGTAGTGACTGAAAATATCTTTCCAAAAGTGCTAGACATGTCACCAAATATAGATACTGCTTTAAAAAAACTTTTTTTTGTGAAAAAATTTTACTCACTTGAAAAAAGTTTACTATCTTTTACAATATATAGAGGAGTCTATCGTGTCCAAGTTTGGAATGGTCATCACTTTTTTGATTCTTGCGCTTTCGCTGCATGTGCAAGCGCAGTCTCAAAATAATTTTGCGGGCATTCCTTTTGGCTCCACTCGCGAAACCGTCATTGAAGAAATGATGAAAAAAGGTTACGAACCTTACGGTCAGACTGGTATCGGCGAACGCGTGGTTATTCCCGTGTATATGTTTGGTGAACTGCCTGTTCAGGTTGATTTCATTTTTAACAAGAACGACAAGTTTTATGCGTTTGAAATTCGCACAGGCCGTGTCGAACGTGCTCGTTTGAGTAAAACCTTCGAAGCTGTCGCCTACATGTCTGATCAGTTCACGCTCAAGTACGGCAAGCCCTCTGGAGCTCCGGGAATCAATGAAGTATCAACCCTCAAGGAAAATGTCCATAATCTGTACCAGGAATGGTTCTCGGTTAAGATTTTGGATGCCTATACAGCGGTCATCCAGAAGAGCGGACGTTATTATGCCGTCGGCTCTGTAACGCACCGCCAGTTGGCTACTGAAGCTGAAAAGCGCGTCCGTGAAAAGCCGGCTGAAGCTCCGGTATTCTAGTCTATATAAAATTATTCGATGAAAGCGGCTCTAAAGAGTCGTTTTTTTATTTGTTTGAACATTTCCCGAAATTTTTTTTGAATATTTATATAACATGGTTGTTTTAGACTTGACAAAGTTTGAAATAATTATATATTTGTAATGATTACAAATTTCTTTAACCAATTCCGCATAGCGGAAAGGAGAAAATATGAAGGTCTGGGTTTGCAAAGTTTGCGGTTACGTTCACATGGGTCCGGAAGCTCCGGATGAATGCCCGCAGTGCCACGCTCCGAAGAGCAAGTTCTTCGAAAAGGTCGAACAGCCGGCTGCCGGCAAAATCGTCTGGGCAGACGAACACAAGATCGGTGTGGCTCAGGGCCTCGATGCCGAAGTGGTGCAGGGCCTGCGCGAGAATTTTACGGGTGAATGTACCGAAGTGGGCATGTACCTCGCGATGAGCCGTCAGGCCGACCGCGAAGGATTCCCGGAAGTTGCCGAAGCTTACAAGCGTATCGCTTTCGAAGAAGCCGAACACGCTGCCAAGTTCGCTGAACTCCTGGGTGAAGTCGTCTATGCCGACACCAAGAAGAACTTGGAGCTCCGCGTTGCTGCAGAAGCTGGCGCTACCGAAGGCAAACTCGCTCTCGCCAAGCGCGCCAAGGAACTCGGTTACGATGCAATCCATGATACCGTTCATGAGATGTGCAAGGACGAAGCTCGCCACGGAGGCGCATTCCAGGGCTTGCTCGGCCGTTACTTCAAGTAATTTGAGGTGTAGGGGCGGTTCTCTTCATGAGGGCCGCCTTTTTTTAGGGTGTTAAGGGAATTTTTAAGAGGGTGTGATTATGCAAGAAACGGCAAACATACTCAAAGATCATGGCATCAGGCCTTCGTTGCAGAGGGTCTGTGTCTATCGCTATTTGCGTGGCGTCAAGACGCACCCGACTGTCGATGAAATTTATTCGGCGCTTTTGCCGGAATACCCGTCGCTTTCACGCACGACAGTTTACAACACGCTTGAGCTGTTGATAACAAACGATTTGGCAATTTCGCTGGATTTTGGCGACGGCTTTTTGCGCTACGATGCAGATTGCACGCCGCATAGCCATTTCAAGTGCAAAGGTTGCGGTCGCGTTTACGATGTGTTCGTGGCACCGCCGGATTGTTCGCAAATGATTCCTGCGGGATTTACTTTGATGGGGACTTCGCTTTACATGTTCGGGCTTTGTGACAAGTGCTCGGGTAAAAATTAATCTTTCAACTTATCGAGCGCTTCGTTCGGTCCGATGAGGAATAGCACGTCGTCTTCTTGCAAGATGACGTCCGCAATGTTACCGATTTTAGGTGTGGGTTCTTGTGGATCGCGGATGGCAATAACTTGTACGCCGTACTTGTGCGTGAGTGACAGCGCTTTCAAAGTTTTTCCGATAAAAATCTTGGGGCAGACGAGTTCCACGATGGAGTAGCCTTCCATGAACGGGAGGAAGTCCACCATGTTCGGGCGGTTCAGGCGTTCGGCAAGGCTGATGGCGGCATCGCGTTCCGGGTGGAAAATATCCGTGACGCCGAGCTTTTCCAAAATGCTTGTGTGCGCGGCACTGCTCGACTTGGCGATAATGTGCTTGACTCCGAGTTCCTTCAGGTTGAGGATGGTGAGGAGCGAGGCTTCGAGATCCTGGCCAATGCAGACGATAACGCTATCGGCCTTGGTCAGCGACGGGATGGAGGCAAGCTGCTTTTTGCGCGTGCTGTCTGCAACAACGGCTTGCGAGACCATGCTAGAAATGTCCTGGATTTTTTCGGGATGCGAGTCGATGACCATGACGTCATGACCGAGCGAGGTCAAATGACGCGCAAGGTAGTTTGCCGAATTTCCAAGACCGATAATAACGAATTGTCTAGAAGCCATGGGTAAAATATAGAACTTAGTATTTAGAACTTAGAACTTAGTGTTTAGAAATTAGAGTGAAAAAAAACGGATTTGATGTGCTTTATCTAAGTTCTGCCGACTAAGTTCTGCCAACTGCGCCCGATAGGGCGCGCTAGCCCACCATTACGTCTTCTTCGGCGTAATAGGCCGTGTCCTGGAGCTTGGCGGCGACTGCGGAGATTAGGAACAAGGGGCCCATGCGGCCGATGAACATCACGCCGCAGATGACGATTTTTCCGACGAGGGAGAGTTCTCCGGTAAGTCCCATCGATAGTCCGCATGTGGCATAGGCGCTCACGACTTCGAAGAGGATTTCGAGGAATGGCCCGCTGTCGGCGGAAAATCTTGTGCCGGACGGGATTTCCGTGCAGAGGAGGATGAGCGTTGCTGTTCCGATGACCACGATGGCGACGACGAAAATTCGAATGGCCTTGTCGATGGTGTTGTTCGGGATGGTGCGTCCCATGACCTGGGTCTTTTCTCTACCGAGAAGCCTGTTTACGCCAAGGAGCCCGATGACCGCTGCCGTAGTAATCTTTATGCCGCCTCCGCAGCTGCCGGGGTTTGCGCCGATGAACATGATAATGATGAAGAAGAACAGCGAGGCTTGCGTGAGGTCGGGAATGTTGATGGAGTTGAGTCCGGCGGTACGGCTTGAGAATGTCATGAACAATACGGACTGGATGTTTTCACCGAAAGTGTGGCCGCTAAAGAGGTTGTTGTGTTCGGTGAATGCAAAGACGGCGATGCTTACGCCAATGACAATAAAAGTGCCGTAAGTAGCGATGCGCGTGTGCAAAGAAAGGCGTCGGACTTCTTTGTGCTTAAAATCGAAGAGGTAGCGGAGTTCTGCAATGGCAAGGAATCCAAAGCCGCCTGCAAGCACGAGAATGCAGGTGGTGATGTTCATGACAGGGTTGTACTGGAAGCTGACGAGCGAGTCGGGGAACAGCGTGAAGCCCACACCGCAGAAGGAACTGACCGCTTGGAAAATCGAGCAGAAGACGCGGTCGTACATTTCCATGGACTCGAACTGCGTGAAATAGACAACGCCGCCAATCAGTTCTAGCCCGAACGTAAAGGGGATGACGGCCCTGAGAATGCGGCCTGCGTCGATGCTGCCTTCTTGCGTGAATTCGGAAAGGAATACGGACTGGTGGCTAAATCCCGGGTGCATCCCAGCGAGCAAGATAAGCGTTGTAGAGGCGGTCATAATGCCAAGACCGCCGAATTGCATCAAGACTACTATAATCCAAAGCCCGGTGTGCGTAAACGTGGAAGGAATATCGACAACGGAAAGACCTGTGACGCAAACGGCGGACATGGCTGTAAAGAATGCTTCGATTAAACTAATGGGACGACTTGCCGCCTGCGGAAGGGTTAGGAGCCCCGTACCGATAACGATCAGCAGAAGATAGCCTAGCACCACCAACATGATAGGGTTGGCCTGGGTCCTCGTCTTGAAAACGTTCTCGGATAGCGAGTCCGTGAACATTTGGTACTTTGAACGTAGCATAAAAGAGAATTTAGTAAAGTTGGATGTACGATTCTCGTGTAAAAAGGAAAAGGACCTCGCCTGCATAAGCAGGTAAGGTCCTTTGTGTAAGGAGGAAACTTTTTGAGAATTAATCTTGGACGCAACGGACGCTGAAGCGCTTGGCCTTCGAGTCTACCTGGAAGAACTTCGCCTTATCGTCTGGGTCGTCTTCCTTGGGCTTGAAGTAATCGGGAGATTTTTCCACGATGATGAGGGCTCCGCTACTTCCACCATTATCATTGTATTTCTTGTCGGTACTTTGCGGTTCGCTGGATGTCCAGTGGAAGCCCATGTCACCCAGGAAGTTGCAGTCGCCGTCCTTGCAACGGCCGCTGTAAGTCCAAGGAACACTTTCGTCGTCGAGAGCTGCTTGAGCTTCTGCACGGTTGGGAAGTCTCCAACCTGTTGGGCATGCCTTTTGAGCCGAGTTGAAGGTGTAGAGTCTGCCGTTAGAGGCACACTTGTCTTGTTGTTCGTTGTAGCATTCGCTTGTGACACCGGCATAGTCAATGTCTTGCGCCATCCAGAGCTTGCCACCAATCTGCATGAGCTTGTAAGACTTGTTGTCGCGAGCATCCGTCATCGTCATGCCATTAATAACGGGCGGCTTGTTCTCGGGAGTGTCGATTGTGATTGCGTTCTGAGAAGAGGACTTCGGAGTGACCTTGGACGAAGATGATGGCGGTACCACGGTTGCTTCGCAGCCGGGAGTCCAGCAGAATACCTTTTCTTCGATTAAGTCTGGGTAATCGACGTCCGGTGCCGGAACGTTGATGATTTTTTTCTCATAGACGGTGTTGCTTCCGCTGCTGCCGATGGTGACTTCGGACGACGAGGTGGGCGACTGCTGGACAGAGCTGGAGGATGACTGCGTCACAGTTGAGGAGGAGGATTCGTTATATCCAACTGGGGACGCTACCGGATTCGGAGCGTCATCAGAACATCCAACCAAATATGTCGTAATCCCTATAACACCAATTAATAGGATTCTTTTCTTCATGATATACCAAATATAGTTTACAAAAATGAATTGATATGGCAAAAACTTTTTTACTATCTTTGGAATCACTATGAGTAATGTTGAAATATTCGACACAACCTTCGCTATGACCGTTCTTGTGATCATGGCTCTCTGCATTCCGACCATTCTTCTGATTGCCAACTGGGTACTCCACCCGGGCAAGATCAAGCAGACTATCATCAAGGGTTCTGCTTATGAATGTGGTCTGGCTCACGTTTCCGGCACGGCAAACGAACGTTACCCGGTCAAATATTACATGGTCGCCATGCTTTTCTTGGTTTTTGACCTCGAAGTGGCCTTTATTTATCCCTGGACCATCCAGTTCCTCGCTGGCGGTTGGGAATTGCTGTTCATCCTTCTCGGATTCCTCCTGATTCTCGAAGCAGGTTACATCTACCTCTTGAAGAAGGGTGTCCTCGACTGGAACAGCGTTAAGGATTAATCCTTAAATCGTTGATTATTCTATCTCAAAATGGCGGATGCAGGCTTTCAGGTTTGCATCCGCTTTTTTTGTCCCCTAGACCCTTCCTTTGCTTACTAGAACTGTGACTGGATCCATCGGCTTTGCCTCAGGATGACGTTTCTAACCACTAGAACGCGTCGCGGACGTACATCGTCATGCCGACGTTCTTGAAATCTACCCATGAAAGTTCGCAGCGGGCGTATAAGTTTTCCTTCTTGTTGAGGGCGAACCGCCCCCCGAAGCCAAGGCTCCTGTGCCACTTGTTACGCATAAGGTCGCTGAAGTAATCGCCTGTTTTCCCGCCTTCGAAGAAGATGTCGCCTGCAAGTCGCCAGAAGAGTTTCTTGCGGAATTCTACTTGCATGAACATCGCCTGGTTGCCGTAGAAGTAGTTCTTTTCGACGCCACGGAACCGCTTGAGCCCGTCAGACCCTGCTAGTTTGTCGAAAGGCGCGTTCCCGTCGACGCGTTGCCAAAGGAAACCGACTGCCATGGATGTATTCCAGATAAATTCAGAATAGCCGCGGATGTCAAGTTCTTGATGGGTGTAGTTGTAATCGCCCATTCCTTTGTTGTAAAAGTAGTGCCCCCATTGGACTAGGTATCCATGTCGGGCCCAGTTGGTGTTGTCGCGGGTGTCGATGGAAAGGTGGTAGCCGATGCCATTGCGCCATCCATCGCTGTTTTGAGGTTCCTTAATGCTACCGTGATAGTGGTAGTTGTTGAAGTCGACGTTGGTTTTGTTGATTTCAAGGAACAGCCCGTAATTAAAGTCGGGATGCCATTGTGCCGTACCAAAATTTGTATTGATATGCGTCTTGATGTAGAAGGTCTGGCGATCGAACTTGCGGTAGTCGTCAATATCGGGATTGTTCTTGCGTGCAAAGTAGTTGCCAACCCAGTCTTCGTAGTGGAGTTCTACATTGCCCAAAATGCGGTCATTCAAGAGATAGAATTTAGGGGATATGGAGCCTGTCACTTGTTTGCGCGAGGTCCCGTAAAAGGAAAGGTCCAGCTCGGAGGCATGCCCGCCTTCGAAATCAGGCTTGAAAAATATAATGGCCATGGCGCCAAACTGGTACTGAGTTTCTTCGGTGTAGCCAAGTACGGGGACGGCAGAAAAACGCTGGAAGTCGTCTGCCGAATCATTGGCTGTTACGGTTGTGGAGCTATCTAATGGGCTTTCCACAGAGGCCTTTGCGCCTGCCAGAGCAGGTGCCGCGAAGGCTGCAAGTGCTAGTAGCTTTTGGGTCAAGAAACGCATTTCGCGCAAAAATAGATAAATAAACGTTTTTTCTATTTTTTGAAGTGAAAAAGTTATTATGGAAGGGTTAATTTATGCCCATTTTGTCGGCTCAGAATATTTTGCTGCGTTTTGGCGGTCCTCCGCTTTTGGATAATGTCTCGTTCGATATCGAGGCGGGCGACCGCATTTGCCTTGTCGGTCGTAACGGCGAAGGCAAGAGTACGCTGTTGAAAGTACTGACCGGCGAGATGGATACCAATTCCGGCGAAATCGTGAAGAAGTCGGGGCTCAAGGTTGCGCGCATGATTCAGGAAATTCCGGCGCATCTCGACGGGACAGTTCGCGACATCGTTATGGGTCGCGTGTCCGTGGTGAGCGGTGGATCTGTGATTTCCAAGAAGATTTTGGACGATGGTGCGCATAACGCGACTGCCGAGGCGATTCTTGGCAAGACGGGCATCGATGCAGATGCGCCTTACGATAGCTTGAGCGGAGGCCAGAAGCGCCGTGTGCTTTTCGCACGAGCTGTGGCTGAGGACCCGGATTTATTGCTGCTTGACGAGCCGACGAACCATCTGGATATTCCTGCTATCCAATGGCTAGAAGGGATTGTAACGCGTCTTTCTTGTGCGGTGATGTTCGTGAGCCATGACCGCGCTTTTGTGCGCCGTACAGCGACCCGCATTTTTGAACTGGACCGTGGGCGCGTGCGCAGTTGGGATTTCCCGTACGACAAGTTTGTGCAATTCAGGGACCAGGCTCTTGCCGAAGAAGAAAAGGCGAACGCGCTTTTCGATAAGAAACTTGCCGAAGAAGAAGTCTGGATCCGCAAGGGCATCCAGGCCCGCCGTACGCGCAACGAGGGGCGAGTCCGCGCCCTCATCAAGATGCGCGAAGAACGCGCGGCTCGCCGCTCCCGTACAGGCAATGTGAACATGCAGATTACGGAAGCCGACCGTTCGGGGCGCCTTGTTGCGCGCCTCAAGAACGTGAGCTATTCATACGATGGCAGCCCGCTCATTAACGACCTCTCGACGGAAATTAGCCGTGGCGACCGCATCGGCATTGTGGGGCCGAATGGCTCTGGAAAGACGACGCTTTTGCGCTTGATTCTTGGCGAACTCCAGCCGGAATCAGGTGAAGTCCGTTTGGGCAGCAACCTCCACATTGCGTATTTCGACCAGATGCGTACTCGCTTGCGCGAAGACAAGTCGCTCATCGAGAATATCGGTGACGGTCAAGCTTACATCACGCTGAATGGCGTCAAACGTCATGTGTTAAGTTATTTGCAAGACTTTTTGTTCTCTGCCGATCGCGCCCGAGGCCCGATTAGCGCGCTTAGCGGTGGTGAACGCAATCGCCTTTTGCTCGCGTGCCTCTTTAGCCACCCGAGCAATGTGTTGGTGCTTGACGAACCGACGAACGATTTGGACATGGAGACCCTCGACCTTTTGGCGGAACTTTTGGCGGACTATAACGGCACCGTCCTGACTGTCAGTCATGACCGTGCCTTCCTCGATTCTGTGGCCACAGGCATCCTCGCCATCGAAGATGGCGGGCGCGTTTTCGAGGCGGTTGGCGGCTACTCCGATTACGAGGCGAACAAGAAGCTCCGCGACAAGGAAGCCGCCCAGGCAGCCCGCCTGGCCGCCGAACGCGAAGCCGAAAAGCAAGCCCGCTCTAATGCCGGCGCCGGCGCCGCTTCTGCGACCCCCGCGCCTGCAAAAAAGAAAAAGCGCAGCTATAACGAAGAGCGCGAATACGCGGCCCTCCCCGAAAAAATTGAAAAACTCGAAAAGGAAATTGCCGATTTTCAGCTAGAACTTTCCAAACCCGAGGTCTACACGAATGCGCCCCTCATTGTGGAGCTCCAGAAAAAGATTTCGGATGCCGAGGCGGCTCTCGAACAGGCCTACGAACGATTTGAGGTCCTTGACAATTTGGGATGATTTTTTTTAGCTCCCCTAGTGACATTTGCGTAAGGATAATATAGATTTATCCTGATGGGTGTCAGGTGTTTTACTTAGAGGAGTTGAAGAAGATGAAATCGCTATCTTTGTCTTTGGTGATGGCGTTGGCCGGTGTCACGATGGGTCACGCCGCGACGGTTTGGAGTTTTGATAAGCCTACGGGCAACGATGTGCAGCCCGAACAAAATTGGTTCAGCTTTGCACAAGGTGGTTCTACTACGGGTAAACTGGTTGATACCCAGGAAGGGTATAAACAGTTTACGGTAGCTTTGGATCTGAATTCGAGTGATTATAGCACTGCTGGTTTTGGGTTCGTATGGAAATCTGTGAATGGCCAGGATGCTCCGACAGACCTTTCGGCATATTCTGGTATTTGTTTCACTTATAAGGCGGATCGTCCTTTCCGAGTGGACTTTAAGCAGCCTACGGTAACGGATTATAATTTTTACGGTGTAGTCCTTCCTGCACAAGAAGAATTTGCCGCCAAGTATGTTGACTTCCAGAGCTTGGCTCAGGAAGGTGGCTGGGGCACTACAGTCAGTTTGGATTTGACGCAACAGCAGGCCATCCAGGTGAACTACAAGGAAGGCATTGCCAAGAATCTTGAGTCAAGCGATTCCGAGAGAAATAAGAACGTTATTACGTTTGCCGCAGTTTCTCTTGGTGAATGCGAAACGGTTGTTGAAGAACCGACCCTTAAGCTTCTTGAACCCTATGACAAAGTTCAAACCGTAACTATGAAAGAATCGGATTCCTTGAAGATTCCTCTTTCGAAGATCTTTGCTGCGAAAGAAGGTGCCGAGGTGACGATTGCAACGTCTTTGACCGCCGCCAACATCTTGACAATGGTCAAGCCTGCAGGGGCTCCGGCTTTGAAGGATACGCTTGTCTATGTTTCGAAGAACCTCGATAAGGATACTTCTTTGACGCTTACAGTTCTTGCTTTGAGCGGAACGGAATCTGCAAAGACACAGTTTAATATTACAATTACCGATGAAGGTGAAGGACCGGTTGGTCCGACTTGCCCGGGTGACCCGGAATGCCCCGACGATCCTCCTGCAGAGAACCACCCCACAAAGGTGCTTGCTCCGTATGATACTATCGAAGCCGTGGTTAAGAGCATGGACGAGGCGGACACGTTGAAGATTCCTCTTGGTGATTTGTTCGCTGACGAAGATAACGACAAGCTTACCTTTGTTGTGGAAATGTCTGCCAACTTGATGAAGGTCTTGACTTCGCTCGATAAGGCTACTTTGAAGGATACCATCAAGATTGTTCCGTCTGGAGTCAAAAAGGATACTTCTGTCGTTATTGCCGTCTCTGCAACGGATGGAAAGTCGGACTTGGTTCATGTCAGCTATGTCGTATCTATTAAGGATTCGAACACCCCGCCTGTTGCTGTCGATACTTCGTACACGGTTACCGAAGGTGAAGTCTTGATAGTACCCATTGTTCGTGGGCTTGCTGTAATTGGTTATGATTTGGATGGCGATGACTTCCTCGTTGTGCCTATAGATTCGACCAAGCATGGTAAGTTGACAGATTTTTCTCAGTTGGGCTCGTTTGTCTATACGCCGGATAGTTCCTTCCGTGGCGATGACACATTGACTTATGTGCTCGTGGAAACTGCAAACCACGATATGATTAGTAACAAGGCTACTGTGGTTATTCATGTGGAACCGGTTAATGCTAAGCCGACTGTTACAGTTGTTGATAGTACATTCCTCAAGGATACTTTGGCTATTGACATGGACTTTGATGAAGATACCGTCTCGCAAATCAAGATTTCGACCAAGGCCTTGGTCTTTAGCGATCGTGAAGTGACTGAGGGCACGCAGAAGTTCACTTACAAGGCTATCGGAACGAAAATTGTTGCAACAGTTGATAGCGTGAATGCAAGCAACTACTTCATCTCCTTGAAGCCGGTGGCCAAGGCTAGTGGTATTGCTTCTATCTTCTTCTATGCATCGGATGGAAGGGATT
This sequence comes from Fibrobacter succinogenes, assembly GCF_902779965.1. Classification (NCBI taxonomy): domain Bacteria; kingdom Pseudomonadati; phylum Fibrobacterota; class Fibrobacteria; order Fibrobacterales; family Fibrobacteraceae; genus Fibrobacter; species Fibrobacter succinogenes. Next base: position 29,709 of record NZ_CACZDK010000033.1, read on the forward strand.
CTGTGGGCGTAACCCTTTATGTGAAGTTAGTTTCCCCGAAGGATGTTGCTCAGGCCGAGAAGGATGAATACTCCACGTTTAATGACAGCACTTTGACTGTGGATGCCAAGAAGGGTGTTCTTGCCAATGACAAATATCCAGAAGGTGTCACGAAAGGCATGGAAGCTGTTGTTGCCCAGATGCCTGCTAATGGTACGCTCACCTTGAACAAGGATGGTAGCTTTACTTACAAGCCTGAAGCCGGTTTCGAAGGTATTGATTACTTTGGCTACTTTGCTGTTGTCAATGGTACGAAGTCCAACGCTGCTATGGTGACGATTGTGGTCGATAAGCGCAACTTGCTCCCGACTGTTGTCGTGGATGCTAAGACGCTTGATACGACTGTGACTGAAGATTTCCCGACTTCGAGAGCCTTGAAGTACACGAAGTCTGTGGTGGCCTCTTGGTTCAAGGATCCGGAAGGCGATTCGCTGACATTCAGTGCTAAGAGCAAGGATGGAAAGCTCAAGGTCGAAATTACGGACAAGGGCGTTCTCGAAATCAACTCTGCACCAGATTCTTCGGGCAAGGCTTATGTAGTCGTGACGGCAACGGACAAAAAGTCCGGTTCCAAGAGTTTTGAATTCTGCGTGAATATCACTCCGGTGAACGACAAGCCTGTGCTTTTGCATGGCGATACGGTTTATGTGCGCTCTTCTAATTGGAATGTCAAGTGGAATCTTGCAACGTTTGTTAAGGACGTTGACGGTGACACGCTTACCTACGTGCCGAACGAAACAAGCGCCTTGGCAAAGTATATGACCATTTCTTTGAAGGGTTCTGAACTTACCGTAACGTCTATTAAGGATCTTGCGTACAAGGAAGGTAACAAATACGCTATCGGCGTCAAGGTTTCTGACCCGAGCGGTATGAATGTGACGATTCCATTGTACATCATTGTCGATGAAAAACGTGCAGGCCTGAAGCCGCAAATCGCTCAGCCGAAGAACACTTGGCAGAATGCTGTGATGGCAAAGCGCGGTACCGTAAAGATCATGGATATGAAGGGCCGTGTGATTTGGAACGCCAAGCTGCCTGTGAACCCGGCTGAAGTCAAGAGTGTTTCTGCTCAGATTCAGGGCCGCAAGATTCTCCGCGTCAACAATCAGACATGGACGATTAAGTAAGCGCCAGAGCGCGCAGTTACTAGTCGATAGTTACTAGAGTGTCATGCTCACCTTCGGGTGGGCATTTTCTTTATTGATTTTTTTTGTCTTTGTTTGAAAATGTAGATTGTGAATTTTGATTTTGTATAAAATATTATTATTTTAATCTTAGGAGAACTTTGTATGAAAGTTAAATATTTGATATTCGCTATAGCATTTGCGTTGCTAAACGTGGGGTGTTCGGAGAAGAAAGAACACCCAAGCGATTTGAATAAGCGAAGTGAAGAAACGAAAACTGTTTTGGAGGATAGTAGCAGTGTTATTGATATTCGATTGGAAGGACCAAAGAGCAGGCCGACACATGGTAAATTATGTTTGGAAGGCTGTAGGAATTTGCCGTGTGATGAAAAAGTTCGTTGTGTTATGCGCAATTGTCCTGATATCAAAGCTGAGTGCGAATTGTGATTTGATTGATTCCTACACGGTTGCTGTAGAGTATAATACTTTGCTTGAACGAGAATGTTCGTCTCTTATGGGTGGAGGCGGAATCTATTACGGCAAAATTGTAGAAGCCAGTGAATCGTCACCAGTTTCTTGTGATGGAATTGAACGTAGTGATGGCTATGTTATAATCTATGGTTGCAATACGTGTACATCGAAAAAAGTCCAAGATCGTTTAAAACAAGATACCGTCGCTTGCACTAAGCAATGCAGGATGACAAGGAATAATTGCGTGTATGACGGCATTTCAAACGATTGGGGTGGATATTACAATACTGATCAACATCCATCCTGTAGTCCGCTGAAAAGCACATCTCTTCCCGGCTGTGCCGAGTCTAGTTCTTCTGTAGGTGAAGATGAACAAAGCAGTTCTTCTGAGACTCCTGTCAGCTCCGAAGCAGAAAGTTCCTCATCCGAAGAAGAGGAACTGGAATCTTCTAGTTCCTATGCAATAAGTTCTTCGTCCGGTGAAGATGTAGAATCGTCTAGTTCCGAAGACGAAATCGATTCATCGTCCAGCGAAGACGACGATGATGATGACGAAAGTAGTTCCAGCAGCGTGGGTGATATTATTCCGTGCTACAAACCCAATCTTGACGGCAAGTGTTCTGTGTTTACCTACGTGAGTCGGTCTCCGATGCCTATGGTTGGGACTCTCAAATTTAATGGTGACCCTGATGATGGCTTCATCGCGTATTATAGCGATGGTGAAGGATATCTAACTTTCAATTCCAACGTTCCAGCACAAAAAAAAGGAAATTTTTATTATGACTGTTACTACGACTCAAATAATTGCGGGCAGGGTGATGATTTGCCGCCGAAGATTGAAGGGGATGTATATTACTGTGTTCAGGGGGAGCCTACGTCTATGGGGTGTGCAACGCCATCGTATGCAACATCTATTGCTATTACAGAAAACTTGAAGTACAGAAGAACTCATGTTAGTCCGCCTAATATTACGGATGAGCAAGTTTTAAAAATTGCGAATGAAGCTGCGCGTACGTATTCGGATGTTATGATTTTTTGCATTCTGAACGGGGTTGAGAGAACTTTTGGAACGTTTGAGTTACCGAAAAAAGAAAACAGAACGATAGAAGATGTTTTTGATTTTATTAGGCCTAGACTTGATTATTGTCGGTCGCGCGATCGGTCATCTAGTAGTCAAATATCATCAAGTAGCTCTAGCGCAAAATCTTCTTCGTCGAATGTAAAATCCAGCAGTAGCTCAAAGACCATTGAAATTTCGTCATCATCAATAGAGGATAAGTCGAGTAGTTCTGTTAATAGTGAACGGTCTTCTTCTTCGAAATTAGTAGAATCGAGTAGTTCAAAACAAATGTCTTCGTCAAGTGAAGGAAATGTTTTTGTAGCGGGGGCCGATCAAGAATATACTCTAGGAAAAATATATAGTAGCGGATTACACAATATGGAACCGGGAAAATGTTATTCGCTGAATCCAGAGCGAGGAACTCAACGCGGCTGGATTAGTTCAAATGCGCAAGACTCTTGGTGGTGGATTGAAACGCCTTGCGAAAAAAATGGCAAGGGGTTATACAAAAGGGTTTCTGGTCATGTCGGTGGCGAAAGTGATGCTGTTTTAGAATCTTCTCAAACAACGCGGGCTTATTATAATGTTCTTGGTCGCAAAATGGGCAGGAATAAAGCTTTTGGGGAAAAACAGCCGGTTTACAGTAAAAAAATTCGAAAATAGGGATAATAAGTATAATTAGTTGCCTCTAGGTAAAAAATTATCCTAGAATGAAGTGAAAGGTTTTGGTTAAACTGCTAAAAAGCAAAGGCTCCGGATGCGGAGCCTTCTTTCGTTACAAGTGTAATCCAGCAGATAGGCCCGAAGGGCCCCCTGTCTACTGCCTACTTCACAAGTGCTTCGGTGTCGAGAGCGATAAGCAATTCTTCGTTTGTTGCGACGACGATTGCCTTCGGCGTGCCATCCTTCGTGATGAGGTGGTTGGATTCCTTGCCACTCTTGAGGTTGCGTTCTTCATCAACTTGGTAGCCAAGGAGCTTGAGGTTGTCGAGAGCCTGCTTGCGAACGTAGAAACTGTTTTCGCCGATGCCGCCCGTGAAAACGATAGCGTCGATGCGCGGGAGAGCCATGGCAAGACCACCGATTTCACGAGTGAGGCGGTAGCAGAAAACGTCGAGAGCGATTTGGGCGCGCTTGTTGCCTTCGCTTGCGGCCTGCGTGAGCGTGCGCATGTCGTTCGAGAGGCCGGAGAGGCCGAGCAAGCCGGATTCCTTGTTCACGAGGTGATCGAGCTTGTCGATGGTGCCGTATTCTTCGCCGTACTTCTTTGCGATGTAGAAGAGGATGGCCGGGTCGAGGCTACCGGAGCGGGTGCCCATGATAAGGCCTTCGAGCGGGGTGAAGCCCATCGTGGTATCGACGCACTGGCCGTTCAAGATGGCGGAGCAGCTGGAGCCGTTGCCGAGGTGAGCCGTGATGAGGCAAGTTTCTTCGGGCTTGGTGCCGAGAACCTTGCAAGCTTCGGCAGTCACAAAGCGGTGGCTTGTGCCGTGAGCACCGTAACGACGGATGCCGTCTTTTTCGTAGAACTTGTACGGGATACCGTAGAGGTAAGCCTTCTGCGGCATAGTCTGGTGGAAAGCTGTATCGAACACAGCGACTTGCGGGAGGCCCGGGAAGAACTTGGTAGCGCATTCCATGCCGGTAGCGTGTGCCGGTTCGTGGAGCGGTGCAAACAGCGTGATGCTGCGGATGTAGTCGATAACTTCTTGAGAGACCTTTTCGCTCTTGATATATTTACCGCCATGCACGACGCGGTGGCCGATAGCTTCGATTGTAGAGGTGAGCTTCTGTGCATCGAGGAACTTCTTGACCTGATCGACGGCTTCGGCATGCGTGGGGCAATCGAAGTTGAAGTCGATGTTGCCTTCGGGGCCCTTTGCTTTAGTGTGACCGTTGACGCCGATGTTTTCAACGAGTCCGCTTGCAATGGACTGCTTGGTCTGTGTGTCGATGACGGCGAACTTCACCGAGGATGAGCCGCAATTAAGAACGAGTACGCGCATGTTTTTATCAGTGGTTAGTGGTTAGTGTTTAGTAGGCAGTAGACAGTAGGAAGGATTTTCTGAACTTATTACTGTTCGTTTAGGTGTTGTCCTAAAGTCGTCATTCTGAGGCGTAGCCGAAGAATCCAGTTGTTTCTTGATAATTCTCTGGATCCTTCACTGTCGTTCAGGATGACGAAGTGCGGAATGGACCTAATACTTGCCACCTGTTTTTTCAAATAATAGGAATTTTGACGCGGAGTTGCGAGTGGAAAATTCTAAATTGACGTTGATGCTTAATAAAATTAAAGTTTTTGACAACCGCGTTTCGGTTTATTGGACGAATCGGCATTTTTCGCAAAAGGTAAACGGCTGGCTCCGCTTTTATGTGCGCCTAGGTGATGGCTATATCTGGGCTCTGTTTATTGCGTTTTTGGTTTGGAAAATCGGTTGGCAAAGTTTCTTGCCGATTCTTTGGCAGGCTCTTGTTTCGCTTGCGATGAGCCTTGTGATTTATGAAGGCGTTAAGCTCAGCACCAAGCGTCCGCGCCCGTTTGCAGCAAATCCACAAATCAAGGCCGAAGTTCCGCCGCTTGATAAGTACAGTTTTCCGTCGGGCCATACGATGAACAATTTGGCGGTGGCAAGTACGGTGTTTTATTGCGTGCCGCAGTATGGCTGGGTCATGATGCTTTTGCCGCTCACGTGGGGGCTTTTGCGCGTGTACTTTGGCGTGCATTGGTTCTCGGATATTGTTTGCGGATTCTTGCTTGGCGTCTTGAGCTTTGTGCTTGGGCATGCTCTGTGGATTCCGATTTCTGCCGCCATAGGTGCTTGATTCTTCTAAGTTCTGCCAACTAAAATTTCACTGGATCCTGCTCCTTCGAACCTAAGAATTGTAGGGTAATAAATTACCAACAATTCTATATCAGCCCTACAGGCTTCAGGATGACGTCCCTAAGTTCTGCCAACTAATACCCTATGACTAACGACTTTCTCCCCGCTTCAGATTTTTTTGCCCAGGTTGACTGGAATTCGAAAATTTATTTGCTGTTGCGCCATGCCGAACGCAACCACATTACGCCGCAGGATAAGGATTTCGGGGCGCATGTAGGGCTTACGGAACGTGGGCGCCGTCAGGCGGTTTCGTTGGGGCGCGTTTTCCCGGCATTTGGCGATGCTGTGTATTTTTCGAGTCCGGTCGGACGCTGCGTGGAAACGGCGCAGTGCATTGCGGAAGGCCGAAAGCTTGCAGGATATATGGATGGCGCGGGCGCCTCAATAACTGTCACGCCGCTTGATGCTTTAGGCGATTTTTTTGTTCGTGATGTGCCTGCTTACGAGCAGACGTTGAGGGAAGGCTTTTACGAAGGAATATGCAAGTGGCTTGAATCGGGTGAGCATGACGCGTTTTACCCGCTTCATGAGCGTGCCGAACAGATGCGCGAGATGATGTTTGCGAAAGCTGATTCCCGTTTCAACATCTTCGTGACGCATGACGCATGGATTGTTCCATGCCTTTCGCATTTTTGCGGTCTCAAGTTTGAACCGAAATGCTGGATGAATTTTTTGACGGGGCTTGCCTTTGAAGTTCCCGAAAAAGGCAATATCAAGGTGGCTCCTGTAACCGCGATGGAAACCGGCTGGCTGCATTTCTAGTAACGTTATCCTATTCTTAATATAACATGTAAAATAAATAAAACATTTGTTGTAAACGAATGTATTTTATTACTTTATGCATAAGAGGTGAGCGGTGAACCTGTGGCGAACAGGAATATGATGTGAAAACTCATTTCTGTTACGAAGGCGTGCCGTACGAGCTTTGCGGTGGGCAAAGATATGCTCCAGATGATCAAATCTGTGAGAATGGAAAAGTACGTGGCGTATATGGAGAAAAAAAGATTGTCTACGATTTTGAATCGCAGACTTGCAGAGGAGGGAAAATCTATAGCTGGTGCGGTAGCAAACGTTATGATCCAGAAACGCAAACTTGCCCATAGCGTAAATGGGTAGTTGTTAAGGTTGCTTCGCAACAGCTCCGAGTTACTAGTAACTAAGTCCTAATAACTAGCCCGTAGGGCGAAGTAACTATTAACTAGTAACTGTGCCGAAGGCACTTAGTAACTAAAAAAATATACATTAAGTCTATGATGCAGTCGAATTGCTATAGACGTATTTTTGTACTTGGTTCTGGTTTCAGCAAGTCCTTCTCGCCGCAGATGCCTACGCTCCGCGATTTAAACGAGCTTATCCCTTTTGGAATCCCGGACGAGTTTCCGCATTTCCGCGATTACTGCAAACGCTTTTTGGCGCTGTGCAATGGTGATGACGAGTACTTGGGCATTGAGCCTTTAGCGACGTCGATTCTCTCGGCGCAGATTTTTCCGGGCGAGCGCGAACGGCTTTACCATGCATCGCTGCGCTTCGAACTTTTGCGTTTTATTGCAAGCGTTATCCGTAACGACAATGCACTTGATGAACCGGCGGCTGCGATTCTCAAAAAATTTTTGGTCTCGTGCGAAAACGATTCTACATCGGGTTCTCGCGAGACGCTCTTGCTTTCGTTCAATTACGACACGTTGATTGAAACGGCGATAGCAAACGATGCAGAATTTTTTGAAAAAGTTTCTGTAGATTATGGCGTCAAGATTGACCCTGCTGACCGTTCTGCAAAACGCGGCCTGAAACCCCATACGATTGACCTTATCAAGTTGCATGGGTCGCTCAACTGGTTCCCGGTCAAGGGCGCAAGTGATGAACTCGATTTGAAAAACGTTTGCGTAGTTGAACCGCAAGATCGTAGTTTCCCGATTTACTGCGAAGATACGCCGATATTTATTCCGATGGCCCATGCGAAGGAATCGTTCTTGCGCGGGAGCCTTTTCAACTTGCTATGGTCCAAGGCCGATTACTACCTGAAAAATGCCGAAGAGATTTACTTTATCGGTTACGGTTTCCCGAAGACGGATATCAATAATTTGGAATTCCTGTTGCGCCACCGCGACCGCTTTAAGAAGGCGGTTGTGCTCGATAGCGTCGATCGCCATGACTTGTTGCGTTTGCAAAAACTTTTAGGCGAAGACCTCGTCGAATCGTGTGACGCAAAAAAATTCTTGGAAAAACTGAAGTAGTTGGTCCTCAAATTTTATTTTATCGCGATTTAAAATTCCGGCGCTTTGAAATGTCCGTAGAGTTCGCGGCCGTCGAATACCCAGACGACAGCTTTTTTGCCTTCTAAAAAGCTTTCTTTGCCTTTGAACATTTGCGGACCGATGTTGCCTCCGCCGACTTTGCTGATGGAAAACGTTTCGACGCTTGTCGCTGCTGCGATGTATGCGCCGATTTGCGCTCCGTAAGATTTGCCCTGGCTTACGTTGCTATCGCCGATGATGATGATGGGGGCTTTTTTGGAACCGCGGTACTTGTAGCCATCGGTACCCAAAACTTTTTTCTCTTTTATTTTGTATTCAATTTCTTCGCCGTGGAGTAGGTCGTAGAGGTTCCCGGTGCCATCGACAATGGTATCGTGTAGCGGGTAGTGCTTGCGGTTCATGCCGTAGAGGAGCGGAGCGATGGAATCCGCTGCCATGTTTGCGAGCACTAGTCTTGCATGGCCCGTGCAGTGGCTTTCATATGGTTCGAACATGGACGTTTCGTTGCCCTGGTTCTTGTGAAGCTCCTTGATTTTATCGAGCGCGTCGATGACGGTAACTTTATTTTTGCGGAGCTTCTGAACCCACTTCTTGTATTGCGGAAGGTTGATACCTTTTTTCGCCTTGTCTGAATATTGTTCGGGAACGGCTAAGAGTTTGTCGGGGACGGGAACGACGATGAGCTTGATGCCTCGCGCTTCGAGCGAATCCTTGAAGGCGATGATTTGCGGCGTGTTGTCGTTCCAGCGCTTGGTGGCGTTTAATAAACTCTCTTGCAAAAAGAGCCAGCCGTCCTTGCCTTCGACTGCGCATGCGACTTCTTCGGTGGTGCTGCCGCATTTTTTCATGTCGCGCACCATTTGCTTTTGCAGTTCAGATGCGGTGGTCGGAGCGCTAAAGGCATGCTGTGTGCACAAAGCGAAAAGCGCCACGAGGGCGCTCTTCGTTACTTTAAGCCATTTGCTGACGGATGAATCAATCATTAAATGCCTTGGAATGCATTGACCCTATCGGCTTCGCTTCAAGGATTGCATTGCCTAACCCCTATAAAACCTAATACTTAAAATCTACTTAATCAGCGATTCTCCGGATTCGACGCTCTGGTAGATGAGGGTGTTTATGGTCATCGGACCGACACCGCCCGGTACCGGAGTGTATGCGGATGCTACATCTTCGAGACCCTTTTCGATATCGCCCACGCCGCCCGGATGGTAACCGGCGTCCACGACGACTGCACCCGGCTTGATCCAGGACTTCTTGATGAATTCCGGCTTGCCGACGGCGCCGACCAAGATATCTGCTTGCTTCACGAATTCCGGGAGGTTTTCGGTCTTGCTGTGGCAAATGGTCACGGTGCAGTTTGCGTTCAAAAGCATCATGGCCATCGGCTTTCCGAGGATGGCGCTACGGCCAACGACCACGGCGTGCTTGCCAGCGAGAGGAATGTTGTAAGCCTTGAGGAGACGCATGATGCCGGCCGGCGTTGCGCAACCGTAAGCCTTCTCGCCCATGGACATGCGGCCAAAGCCGAGGCATGTCACGCCGTCCACGTCCTTGCGGGCGTCAATTGCTTCGAATGCGGCGCGTTCGTCGATGTGGCGCGGAACCGGGTGCTGCAAGAGGATGCCGTGCACGTTCGGGTTCTCGTTGAGTTCCTGAATCTTGTTTAAGAGTTCTTCGGTCGTGGTGTTCTTGTCCATCACCACGCGGATGCTTTCCATGCCCACGCGAGCGCAGGCGTTGCCCTTCATCTTGACGTAAGTGGCGCTAGCCGGGTCGTCGCCCACGAGAATCGTTGCAAGAATAGGGGTCTTGCCGGTCTTTTCCTTGAGCTTTGCCACGCGGGCGCTGAGTTCTTCTTCAGTAGTCTTGGCAAGAGCCTTGCCGTCTAAAATGAGTGCTGCCATAAAATCTCCATTTTTTGCAAATTTAAAAAATTTGGGTGGACCGCCAAAGGTGTTTTTTTAAATAGTAAAAAAAGTACGTTATGCGGGCGGGGCCCCAGCTCAGAGTGGATGCTTTCAGCATCAGCAATTACGGCTCAGCTATGTTTGCACAAGTGCAACCGCAGCATTCGCCTTTGATGCTCTTTTGCGAAGGCCGCACAGGCCCCTCCCTGCACCCTCCCCATCCTGGCGCAAGCGCCAACCTTACGGCTCAACCATGGCCATACAAGTATGGCCGCGGCACTCGCCTTGATCGGTTGTGGCCGACGCTTTTATTCTCACAACGATAGCTTGTTGTCGTTTTAGTTGATTTGCTATCGCGCATTTTGAGTTGGAAAAAAGCTAAGGAATAATCTTTAAAAAACAAAGCCCGCTTGTGGCGGGCCCCCAAAAAAATTTATTTAAGTTGAATTAAAATTTATTCCCAAAGAACGATGGGATGATGATACCGACGATAATAGCCCAAGGATAAGAGAGAGAACCCCTGAGCCAACCGGTTGAGTAAACGGGTTCTGGTTTCTTTAGGAATTGCAGCTCGTTATTGCTTTGCAATGTGGATTCAGCTACAACTTTTACTAAAGAATCTTTAACGTTATTAATGGATTCATCGAACAGCCTCTTTTGGGCTGCGGCCGAATCGAGATAACACTTAAAGCTGTTTTTCATTCTGTACTTCCCTTCTGATATTTCAAGATAGTAAATAAATACCTAATTTTAAAGGGGAAATGTGTGAATTATTTTACAATTGTAAAAATTAGAGATTTAAGTCACAAATTTTTTCGTTTTTTTTCGCCAAAAAAGGTATCTTTTTTTTAAAAGTTTAGGATTGGAAACATTTTTATGAAAAAAATTTGTTATTTGCTGGCATTTCTTGCGGTGAATGGGCTTGTAGCCTGCTGTGGTGGTAAACCTGCACCAGCTGTTAATCCGAGCCCTGTACCTGCTCCAGCCGTGAAACCGGCTCCCGTTGTTCCCGATTTGTCGCCATTGCCAGAACCTGCTCCAGTTCAAGAGCAGAAAGTGTTCTTGAATAATGCCGTTGACCGCTATAGTTATGCGCTCGGTGTTGATTTTGGCAGGGCCGTTTCTAATATCAACGTGCCTGTAAAGTTTGATGTCCTTGTGGATGCCATGCGCGATGTCCTTGATTCTAGCCGTGAAGTTCTCATGACGGATTCGCAGTCCGAGGCCGCTCTTCAAGACCTGCTGAACCAGATGCAGGTGCAGAAGGAAATCGATGAGTCGGCTGCTTCACGTAAGGCGCTTTGCGATCAGGCCGCATTCCTTGCAAAGAATATCCAGGATCCGCGAATCTGGGTCACGAAAAAAGGTGTGCAGTATTTAATGCTCAAGGAAGGAACTGGAGTTAAGCCCAAGGCAAACGATAAAGTTCGAGTTCATTATGTGGGCACTCTTCTCAACGGAACGGAATTTGACAATAGCGTCAAGCGCGGCGCCCCGATGGAGTTTGAGGTGTCGGCTGTGATTGAAGGCTGGCAGGATTTGCTCATGGACATGAAAGTTGGCGAAAAGGTAAGGGCCTGGATTCCAAGTCATCTTGCTTATGGTGAAGCTGGTGCTCCGCCATCTATTCCGTCTAATTCGCTTTTGGTATTCGAAGTGGAATTGCTGCAGGTGTTCCCTTCCAATAATTAACTTTGTGGGCGAGAGCCGGTTCGCACGAAAAGTGCTAAATATTTGTTCAAATGGCGAAGGATGTTCTGTCCTTCGCTTTTTCTGTTGCTACTTTTTAGGCCATGAATAACGCAGCGTCTGATTTTTATTCTCAACACTTCGAAGTGGCCGGATTCATCCGGGAAGTGTTTGGCTACATGGACAGGTTCAAGGGCCAGCTTTTCGTCTTGAAGATCGACGATAGCTTGATGGACCATCCGATGTTCCCCGTGCTGATGCGCGATATTGCCCTTTTGCACAAGGCGGGCATTCGCATTATCATTGTGCCGGGAACGCGAAATAGCATTGACGCTCAGCTCAAGGCCTGGGACCTTGAAACGGAATTCCATAACGGCGTAAGACTTACGAACGAAGAAGCGCTCCCGCTTGTGGAGCAGGCGTCTTTGGGTGTTGCGCAGCGCATCATGAGCCACCTTACGGCGAGCGGTCTCAGCGGCATTCAGGGCAACTGGATTCTGGCGCGCAGCATGGGCGTGATCAACGGTGTCGATTATATGCGCACCGGACGCATCGAACGCATCCAGCGCGATTTGCTGGAACAGCTCATGGACGAGAAGTTTGTGCCTATCATTCCGCCGATTGGCTGGAACAAGATTGGTCATGCATATAACATTTCGAGTACGGAACTGGCGACGGAACTTTGCAAATACTTGAAGGTCGGAAAGCTCTTCTTTATCGGAAGTGAAAGTGGCATCAAGCTTGAAGGTCTTGTGACCGGCAAGAACACGAAGTATCTGGAACCGACGGATAACGGGCTCATTTCAGCAATGGATGTGGACCAGGCAAAGGAACTTTTGGAACTCAATTCCGATGTGCTCGACTTTGCGCAAATGGATTACTTGATGAATGCCATCCATGCTTGCGAAGCCGGTGCAAACCGTGTGCATTTGTTGAGCGGTGAATTTCAGGGAAGCGTTCTGCAAGAAGTTTTCTCGGCGCGTGGTGACGGAACCATGGTGTACGCGAACCAGTATTCGTGTATCCGCCCGGCGAATATCGAAGATATTCCGGATATCTTGCGCATTATGCAGGACTACATTGCAAAGGGCTATTTGGTTCCGCGCACGCAGGATTCCATTTCCGAAAAGTTGGAAGATTATGTTGTCTATAGCATCGACAATAGCATCCACGGCTGCGGAGCGCTCCATGCATTCGAAGACGGAATGGCCGAAGTGGCAGGAATCGCCGTTGGCGCGAACTACCGCAAGTCGGGTATTGGCGATGCGATTGTGCGCCACCTGATTTCGCTTGGCCGCATGAAGGGCTATAAGAAGTTGTTCCTGCTTACGACGCAGGCGCTCGATTGGTTCTACCAGCTTGGTTTCGAAGACGGAACAATCGAAGAATTGCCAAAGAGCAAGCGTGAACATTACAATCAAAAGCGCAAGTCCAGAATCTTGATGCTCCCGCTGGATAAGTAATCCGCGGACATTTCGCAATCGCTGTCATTCCCGTCCCGGAACAAGTCCGGGATGACAATCGGGAATCTCCATTTTGTTAAATAGTTCCTCCTTTCAAAAATCCCTCCGGCCTTAAGGCCGGATTATCTATTTTATATACTCTGTGCAAAATAGAGTTTGTATATTTACAAAAAATAGGGAGAAATGATGAGAGTGTCTAAGGCTGCATTTGCGTTGCTCTTTTCGCTGTTGTTTTTGATGGCATGTTCTGATAACGGTAATGATGGTGGAGAAATCCTTGCCCGTTACGATGAAAATGGAGTCCAGTATTCCCCGACGGAAATAGATGGCATTGTGGGGTATATGCCTTCGATGAAGGCGGAGTCTGTCAGGATTGTAGTTGTCGATGCATCGCTAAATCCGGTGGATTCTTTTGAGGTGCCGATAGATTCGCTGGATTGGAATTCTACTGGATTCAAGGTGGGCTCACGTGACTACGAATACCCGTATGTGAAACTCGTGACGATTTTCCCGCTAGGAAAAAACGGGAAAATGGAGTTTCCGCAGTATTTGAACTTGCAAAGGTATAACTCGAATATCTTTTTGCAGTTCTATGGCGCCTTGATTTCTGGACGTGTTGAAACACTAGTCCGTAATAAGGGCCTTTGCCTGCGTGATGCGAAAGAACAGGCTTACAAGGAACTCAACAATGCATTGGGAGAATCTATTGGAAGTCCTGAAAGTAGGGCTTTTTACGACCGCGATGATTATGGAAAACAGGGACTTTTTGACCTATGGGGTTACATCCTTTGCAGGCATGAAATCTCGGATAGCTTGTTCTATAGCGACTTCAAGGAACTGCGTGATTCCTTTGCTAAGGATGGGACGGTTAGCGCTTCGATAAAGGTGCGAGCGGCCGATGCCTGGCTTTCGACTTTTAAGATTTCGTCGGATTCTATGGAGCGTGAACTTTTTAAAAGTTCAAGTCGCGATACGTTTTCAGTTCTGAAACGTTTGGATACGGCCTTCTTTAAATGGGCATATGGGTTTGATGCTGCCTGGAAAGATTCCGTCAAGATTGAAAATGAACATAGCGAATACAATGGACGTATGTTTGTCTATGAGGAAAGATGCAACTTGAGTTCTTGCGGATGGCGCCTGAAGGCCCCGCTTGAAGAAAAGATTGGTGCCTGTCTGTATTTCAGGAGTCGTTATGCGGAACTTGATGGGGTCTTTTATTTATGCCGCGATGAATCGTTTGTGTGGGAACCTGTAAGCGATGTGGATACCATTTTGAGCTACAAGTACATCAGGTGTGAGGGAAAATCTTATGGCGATTATGGCGAAATAGGTTTCTATAAAGATAATATGTATGTTTGCGATTGTGAATCTGCGAACAAGTGCAATTGGACCGAAGTCAAAAAGGACTTTAAGGCAACCGTGCTGGATACGCCGACGGTCAGTGTCTTGGCTACACAGCTTTATGGCGAATGCAGGGGACATGATGGCGAAAAGCATGTGATGGATAGTATTCTAGTGCGTTGTCACTGGTCAAAGTGGCTTAAAGTCGATACGCTCTCATACTACATGGGAATTTGCAAAAATAGTTCCAATAGGGATGAATTTGGCCAGATGGAAAATGGTGATTACTATAAGTGCAGGGCTTATGGCGGAGAGAAGTGGGAACGGTGCACGTATGCCGATGTAAAAGGGGACTTGTGCAACTGGGTGACTGCCGATATCTATAAAAAATATGATGACAAGTATTTCCATTGTAAAAATGAAAAATGGAACGAGGTCTCAGAAGAGGACGTTTATGCGCCTGTCGTGAAGGGCGACTCCTGCACTTCCAAAAACGAAAAGGAAATAAAGAAGTACGGTGAAGAATTCTTTGTTTGCCGTAGGATTGTTACGGAAGGTAAGGAACTGTATTACTGGCAAATTGCAAATGAGTCGGATCTGGAACTTTATAAGGACGAAAACTAGAGGTTTGTGATGAACTTTGTAAAAGCGTCTTTGCTGTTTCTTGTTTTGGGGGTGGTCGCATGCTCTAGCATTGATGGCGATGACGAAGTCATTGCTCGCTACGATGATGGCGTCCAGTATTCCCCCACGTTTTTGCGTGGAACGGTCAAATACCTGAAAGACCTGAAACCGGAAAAGGTCAAGATTGTAAGCGTTGATGCAAAGCTCAATCCTATCGATTCTATTGAAGTGCCGGTTGAAAAGAATGATGACGGGGAGTATGCCTTTAAGGTGGATGATCGTGATTATGAATTCCCGTTTGTAAAGATTGTGCCGGTGTTCCCGCTGGATAAAAATGCAAAGATGGAATTCGCGCAGTATGTGCGCTTGAGAGAATACAATATTGACATCGCGCTGAATCTCCCAGAGGCGGTGATGTCTGGGCGTATTGAAACGTTGATGCGTGAAAAGGAACTGGATTTCGACTCGGCGCGGGCGCGGGCGATTTATGAAATGCGTCAATCGTTTAATACGATGTCCGATGTCATGTCTTATGAAATGTATGTCTATGAGTATATTGCAAACGAGGCTAGGCTTAACGGGCTCTTGATGTACATTTATTGCCGCCATGAAATTTCGGATAGCGTTTTCTATAGCACGTTCAAGGAATATCGTGAAAAGTTTGCCAAGTCGGGAATTGCGGACTCCGCTTTGCTTGTAAAGTCTGCGGATGCGTGGCTTTCGACTTTTGAAGTTTTTGACGATATGGATGGGCATACTCAATTTAAAAGTTTGTCGAGGGATTCTGTCTTTGGGGTGAGCTGCTGTGATTATAACCTTCTTAGGCGTGCCTATGGAGCTCCTGTGCAGTTGACCACGGAGGTCTGGGAAACGGGTTCAGAAATATATTCCCGTATTGAAAACAAGTCTAGCTTGTATTATGGACGTACCTTTGTCTATGATAAGGCTCTTGGCTTTTGGCGCCTGCAAACATTGCTAGAAGATTCAATTGGAATTTGTTTGTATGGAAAGGATTCTGCTGCTGTGAGCAATGGCGCTTATTATCGCTGCAGGCTTGGCTCTGCGGTGTGGAATGTAGAATCTAATCGTGATACTATTTTGAATAAAATGTATGGATATTGTAGGGGGCGGTCTATATCCGATGGTGAATCGGGTTGTTTAGGAGATTCTCTATTTGTTTGCGAATGTGATAGCTCGAATAAGTGTGACTGGACGGACAAGTATGTAAATACGGTGTTCCAGAAAGGTGATAAGCTGTATAACTCAGTGTTGAATGCAAAAGCGGTTCGAGAATTTGGGAAGTGTTCGAGTGAGCATGACGGCGAAGTAAAAAAGCTCGATAGCGTATCTGTGAGTTGCAAATGGTATGCGGGCTCGTATGCGAATAAATGGCGTTTAGTCGAGGGCGAATAGGCGGTATGATGAATTTTAAAAGTTTTGTTTTGACGATGTTTGCGGCTTTGTGTTTTGCCGCTTGTTCTGATAATGATGAAGGTGGTGTCATTGCCCGTTTTGACGAAACCGGATATCAGTATTCGCCACACTCGATAAGTGTTGTTGTCGAGTATTTGCCGACGATGAAGCCTTCGGCGGTTCGTGTTGAGGTTGTCGATGAGCAACTGAATGCCGTGGATACGATTGAGCTGTCGAAGGATTCTACGGATTGGAAGGGGAACCGTTTTTCTATGAGTTCTCAGGAAATTGAATATCCACTTTTGAGGATTGTAACGGAGTTCCCGTATGGTGAAAAATCTAAGATGGAATTTTCGCAGTATTACCGTTTAGGGACGTCGCGTTATAACGAAAATAGTCAAAATATTTTTATGGCACTTGCGGCTTCGCGCATTGAACATTTTGTAAAGAAGGAAGGCTACAGTTTTGCAGATGCCGAGGATTCGGTGTTGAACGAGATGTCGAAAAGATTTGGCCTCAGCGCGTATACAATCAAGACCTATGAATTCCCTTCTTACAACATTGGATTTGATGATTTGCTTATATATGTTCTTTGTCGTCACGAGATTTCAGATAGCCTGTTCTATAACGACTTTAAGAAGTTGCGCGAATACTATGGCGAGAAGAGCTTAGTGGATTCGGCGATGGCTATTACAGCTGCTGATGCGTGGCTTTCGACTTTTGAAAATGTTCCTGATACAGGTTCGCACGAGACTGTATTTCGAAGTATTTCGAGGGATACAGCCGTGGGCTTGAAGAATATGCAGAAGGACTTTTTTAGCCAAGTTTATGAAATAAAATTCACGACGAAAGATTCTGTGAGAATCGAAAAAAAGTCTAGTAAGTTTTATGGGGAATGCTTTTATTATGACCGTGATGGCTATAGCGAGTATGATGCACAATGGAGATTAAAAAATCCCATCGAAGATACTATTGGACTGTGCCTGCGTATGACAAAGTCTCTTGCCGTGTATAAGGATAGTGAATATTTATGCGAAAATGGCTCGAACATTTGGAAAAAGAATGTGCACCATGATGAACTGCTGTATAGCTATTATGGATCTTGTGTGAGTTCCAAGAATGGCGAAGCTGTTTTTGCGAGGGATTCGTTGTTTATTTGCGAATGCGACAAATCGAATAATTGCGCCTGGAACGATAAGTACGCCGGCAAAGAAGTCTCTCGAAAAGATTCTGCGATTTTTGCAAAATATATCGAAGCGAAAGCGGTCGAAAAATTTGGAGGGTGCTATACCAATGGTTATGGCGCTACGAAAAAGCTGGATGAATTATATGTGCAGTGCATTAATTCAAAATGGCTTGAGGTGGATTCGTTGACGTATCATATCGGCCACTGTGCAAAGGATAATGTGAGAGGGAAGTACCTCGGGATTTATTATGGGTGCCGTAATTTTGCTGATTACGGTGCTGGCGATACCGTGTGGGCTGAAATCCCTTGGCCTGTCTATGCGGGAGAACCGTGCACTGCCAAGACGCTAAAAAAAGTATCTAGAGATAGTGCGAATTATTTTATTTGTGAAAAGAGTGATGAGAAAAAGGACGATTCCAGCGCGGTGTACAAATGGCGCAAGCTTGATAGTGCAGAAGTGATTCCTCCTGTGATTAACATGGATACGTGTGAAAATGTTTTCACCTATAACTATCTGAAAAAAGTTTACGATGGCGAATTTTACATGTGCGAGGATGGCGAATGGCATTCTGTAGACAAGGAAAAACTTACGCCTCCAGAAAAGGCTGGGGATATTTGTACCTGGGAGTTGCTTAATACCGTAAAAGGGTACGACGGGAAATACTATCAATGCACGGCGTTGAACATGTGGTTTGCTGTAGATTCTGTAACGTCAGTCGGCTATGCGTATCGCGATAGCATTGGTAGTTGCGATACTCTTTCGAATGAAACCTTGCATTGGAACGAGAAAACCTCGGCGCTTTGGGGGTGTGTCAAGGATGGAGACGGATTGCGTTGGGGAATGGTTAAATTGAAAGAAACGGAAAAGTGTTCGTTGCCGGACCCTCTAGACTTGAGCCGTTTTGCTGGGGGAACGCTTAATAGCCCCTATAATTATTCTGTGGATCTTGATGGGACTGTTTATAACTTTGTGCCGTCTTTAAGTGGTGAATGGATTTTGAAAAGCATAGAAAAGCCAGAAGAATAATATTACATTTAAAATATGAATACACTGGAAAATATCAAGACGCGTCGCAGTACGCGGAAGTTCAAGGCTCAGCCTGTTGAAATCGAAAAATTGCAAGCCATTGTCGAAGCAGGGCAGTTCGGCCCGACCGGCGGAAATTGCCAAACGAACCACTTCTTTGTGATTTCGGATGCGGCGGTGATTGCAAAGCTCAAGGAACTTGTGCAGTCCGCATTTGCTGCGATGGAACTTCGTGATGACCTTTACAAGAGCCTCAAGAATTCCATCACGCTTTCGCGCAAGGGCAATTATTCTTTCTGCTACACGGCGCCTGTGCTTATCGTCGTTGCGAACAAGAAGGAATACGGTAACAATATGGCCGATGTCGCCTGCGCTGTCGAAAACATGATGCTTGCCGCAAATGAACTCGACCTCGGCAGTTGCTATATCAATCAGCTCAAGTGGCTGAACGAAGACCCGACGCTTCTCTCATACTTGCGCGGCCTCGGCCTTAAGGAAGATGAACGCGTTTACGCCTCTGTTGCAATTGGCTATGCTGATACGGAATCGGGACTCCCGAACCGTACGGAAACGCCTCGCGTCGGTAACGAAGTCGAGTGGGTGTAGCGGCTATGCCGCAGTTACTAGATACTAGTCAATAGTTACTAGAGATTATCGATTTAACTTTTTTCTATCTTTACACCGCCTTGGTGATTCTTGGTGTTTTCTATACCTCAAAGGATGCCGAAGGCGGCCGACCTCATACCTCATAGCTTGCGGGTACATTATGGATTTTAAGAAAATGGAAGACGGCTTCCGGATGATTCTGGAAGGCATGGGCGAAGACCCGAACCGTGAAGGCCTTATCGATACGCCGAAGCGTGTTGCTAAGATGTACGCTGAGCTCATGACAAGCCTTACGGGCGAAATGAAGGCCGAAGACATCCTCAAGACCCGCTTCCACGAGAAGTACGATGAAATGATTATCGTGCCGGACATCCAGTTTGCAAGCATGTGCGAACACCACTTTTTGCCGTTCACGGGCAAGGCCCACGTGGCCTATATCCCGGGTGATTGCGTGGTCGGCCTCTCGAAGATTCCGCGCGTGGTGGAATATTACGCCCGCATGCCGCAGATCCAGGAACGCATGACGCGCCAGATTGCAGAACTCATCCAGAAAGTGCTCCAGCCGAAGGGTGTCGCGGTCGTTTTGGAAGCGAGCCATATGTGCATGACGATGCGCGGTGTGAAAAAGCCGGGTGCCATGATGGTCACGACGCAGCTTTTGGGTCGTTTCAAGACCGACGAAAAGACTCGCGCTGAGTTCATGTCCCGCATTTACGCTCCTAGATAGTCCATAATGCTTTTTGGGGCCCTATCCCGGATTAAAACCGGGCGAAATTTGGGGGCTGAAATTTTGTTTTACGCAGTTTTGCCGGATACTTTCGTTCCGGCTTTTCTTTTTTTAGGGGCGTTATGGATTTTTTGTCAATAAAAGGAATTTTACATATATAAATCCTCCTCTCTTTTTGATTTAGTTTAAAAAATAGCCTCCTTAAAGGCTAATGGATGGGTTGTAAGGTTTTTGAAAAAATGAGGAGTACAAAGATGAAATCAAAAATCTTAAAAACGATGGTGTTGGTGAGCTCACTGGCATTCTTCAATTGCGGAGATGAATCAGTCTCATCTGCTATTTCCAATTATGGAGAACTTTCGTCTAGTTCTGGTGAAGTCCAGCTGGGCGATGGGGCCTCTTCTAGCTCTGCGGAACAAGCTGGTCAGCAACAGGGCGAAATCTCTGGAGTTTCGTCCAGTTCTACGGGGA
The DNA here is from genome assembly GCF_902779965.1 of Fibrobacter succinogenes. Classification (NCBI taxonomy): domain Bacteria; kingdom Pseudomonadati; phylum Fibrobacterota; class Fibrobacteria; order Fibrobacterales; family Fibrobacteraceae; genus Fibrobacter; species Fibrobacter succinogenes. The sequence goes on from NZ_CACZDK010000033.1 coordinate 49,997, forward strand.
CGGCTGAAACGCTTAGCTCTAGCAGTGTTGATGAAAGTTGCTTGGCTTCTAGCTTGCCTGATGCTTGCGGCTCGGGCTCGAATCCGACATCTAGCAGCGATGTTGCACCGGGCTCCAGTGCTGACGTTCAGGATCCTGCATCCAGCGCCGATGTGCAAAATCCGGCCTCTAGCTCTGATAAGGCTCCTGTCGTAAGTTCCAGCTCCGAGAAGGCTCTGGCATCATCTAGCTCTGCAAAGGTGGAAAGCTCCAGCTCCGAAAAGAAGGTAGAATCTAGTTCTAGTGCCGAAGCCCCGAAGGGCATTTTCCTTGCTAGCGGTAAGGAAGAAGAAAAGGACCAGATGCAAGTGGAATACAAGACTCGCACCGGCTGGGATGGCGGTGGAATCCTCTCGTATCCGAAGCAGCTTTCTTCGACGCAGAAGCACGGTGTCGTGGTTTGGGGACCGGGCGGCGGTACCGAACCGGGCGCATACGAAGGCATGATCCGTCGCTTGGCTTCTCATGGCTTTGTGGTAATCGCCCTCAAGGAATCTCCGGGTGATGCTTCTCAGGCTATCAAGGCCTTGGATTGGCTCGACAAGCAGAACAAGGATCAGAATAGCCCGCTGTTTGGCAAGCTCGACATGAATGTTGTCGGTTGCTCCGGCCACTCCATGGGCGGTCTCGAATCTGAACAGGCTGTTATCAAGGACAAGCGCGTGCTTACGGCGTTCCTCAACAACAGTGGTGACTGGAATGGTGCAGGTGCCAACAAGGTCGCAACGGACAGAACGATTGCAATTCTTTTCGGTGAAGTCGGTATGGAAAAGGACAACGCCAAGAACGACTACAACAACGCTGGCGTGAAGGCTCCGGCTTGCCTCATCGAAATGACGGGTGGCCCGCGTAACTCCGAAGGCGGTTACGGTCACGGTTCCGGCTCTTGGGACGGCATGGCTGCAACTGTTGCATGGATGCGTTGGCATCTCGGTGGCGAAACGGAACGCAAGACTGATTTCGTCGGCAGCAGTGGCAAGTACATTGACGGCTCCATTATTGGCAAGCAGGGTAAATGGAAAACCCAGTGCAAGAACTTCTAATTAAACAATAGAAATTTCCACACTCCAACAACCAAAAAGTCCCGATCCATGCGGTCGGGATTTTTTTTATTTGCAATAAATTAGATTTTACTTTTTGCGAATTGTAATTTTGAAAATTAAACCATTTGCAGATGGTGTGTTTTAAATAAATTAACTGCTTGGATTTTTTATCCACGAGACTTTGTTCAAAATGAAGAAAACCTGCGGAAATATAAGGTAATTTCTAATCAGGTTATGGTAAATAGGAGAACAAAAAATGAAATCCAAACTCTTAAAGACAATGGTGTTAGCGAGCTCGCTAGCCTTCTTCAATTGTGGTGACGATGCTGCCACATCTGCAATTTCGAATTATAGCGGACTTTCGTCTAGCTCTGCTGCAGAAGTTCAGCTGGTCGATGATTCGTCTAGTTCTACATCCGATGTTCAGGGTGGTGAATTAAACCAGCAAGGTGGCACCGAAATTTCCTCTGCTGCAGAATCTAGCAGCGCGACTGCTCATAATCCGGAATCTTCTGCTGATGTTGCCGCAAGCTCCAGCTCTGTAGCGGCTCCATCATCTAGCGCAGATGTTGCTCCGGCAAGTTCCTCTAGCGAAGCTAAGGTTGAAAGCTCCAGTTCTGAAAAGGTCCCTGCTGTTAGCTCATCTAGCTCCGAAAAAAAGGTCGAATCATCTTCGAGCGAAGCCCCGAAACAGTCCGGCATTTTCCTTGCCGATGGTAAGGAAGAAGAAAAGGACCAGATGGAAGTCAACTACATCGAACATACCGGTTTTGACGGCGGTGGAATTCTTGCTTATCCGAAACGCCTTTCTAGCGACAAGAAGCATGCTGTTGTCGTTTGGGGACCGGGTGGCGGTACTGAACCGGGCGCATATGGTGGAATGATCCATCGTCTCGCTTCTCATGGCTTTGTTGTGATTGCGCTCCGCGAATCTCCGGGTAACGCTTCTCAGGGCAAGCCTGCTCTTGATTGGCTCGAAAAGAAGAATAACGATCCGAACGATCCGCTTTACCAGAAACTTGACATGACGAAGGTCGGTTGCTCCGGCCACTCCATGGGCGGCCTCGAATCCGAACAGATGGTGATTCAGGACAAGCGCGTGATTACCGCCATGCTCAACAATAGCGGTGACCTTGGTCATTCTGCAATGGCGAAGGTTCCGACCGATAAGACCATTGGCATTGTCTATGGAAACAACGGTATGGAACGCCCGAATGCCGAAGCCGACTACAACAATGGCGGCGTGAAGGCTCCGGCTTGCTTGATCATGATGGAAGGCGCTGACTGGGGGCATGGTTCTGGTCCGTGGGGCGGCATGGCTGCAACGGTTGCCTGGATGCGTTGGCACCTCGGTGGCGAAGATTTCCGCAAGGCTGATTTTGTCGGCGCCAGTGGCAAGTACATTAATGAGCGTATCATTGGTGGCGATGGCAATTGGAACGGCAAGTGTAAGAACTTCTAATTTTTCATTCTAAACACTCCAAAACACCAAGCGTCTCGATCCTTGTGGTCGGGACGTTTGTTTTGTGTTATGGAATGACTTTGGGGGAAAATGATTTGTTGGCTGCTGTGAAAATAATTCTCTTATTTTAAAGAGAAAACTGTATATTTTGATATATATTCTGTAATATTAGAGAATTATTAATTGTGTTTTTCGGAAAAAAATAGTATATTGATTATAAACGGAGGGTGTGTTTATGGAAAAGCTTCATTCGCAATATTCTGCACAGACGGATGAATCGATTCTTGCTCTTTTGGGAAAGCGATTGGCGTCGTTTAGGGTCAGGAATAACTGGACCCAGGCGGATCTTGCTAAAAAAGCTGGCGTTGGCAAGGGAACGGTGGAGCGCATTGAACGTGGTGAATCAGTGCAGGTTTTGAACTTGGTCAAGGTATTGCGTGCTTGCGGCAATGTAGATGTGTTTTTGAACATATTCCCTGATGAAACCCCTTCACCGATGCAACTTTTGTACATGGGCAAAATGAAGCTCCGTCAGCGGGCAAGAACGTCGGGCAAAAAGGCTCGGGTTAGCAATGCTGTTGCGGATAATTCCGCTGAATATACTGCTTTTGACGATGATTCCGATGGCGATATGCAAGAGCGCAAAACAGCTTGGGTTTGGGACGAGGATAAGTAGCGGTAAGATATGATTGCGGTTGAAGTCAAACTTTGGGGAACGACTATCGGGGCGCTCTCGATGGAAAAGGGTGAGACTGTTGCCCGTTTCGAATATGCTCCGACTTTTGTCGGGGCAGGTGTGGAGCCATCGCCGATGGTGATGCCGGTGTCCAAGCAGATTTATTCGTTCCCGTTGCTTTCGCGGACGTTCCATGGCTTGCCAGGACTTTTTGTGGACTCTATACCAGATAAATTTGGAAACAAAGTAATTGATTCCTGGCTTGTGCGACAAGGGCGTGATCCTGAAAGCTTTACCGCACTCGAACGCCTTTGCTATACGGGAAACCGCGGCATGGGGGCATTGGAGTTTTTGCCTTTGCTTGGGCCCGATTCTGCAGAAAGCGAATCGCTGGATGTTGAAAACTTGAGATCCTTTGCGGCCGAAGTCTTGAATCAACGAAAAACTTTTTCGACGAAATCGCTGAGCCGAAAAAAGCAAAAGTCCTTTGAGGAAATTCTGCGCGTAGGAACTTCAGCGGGCGGCGCCCGTGCAAAAATTCTCGTGGCTTACAATGAAAAAACAGGTGAGATGCGTTCGGGGCAAGTGGCGACTTCGCCTGAATTCAGTTATTGGCTTTTGAAACTCGATGATGTCGAGAACAATAGCGACAAGGAATCCGCTGATCTGTTCGGTTATGGCGCCATTGAATACTCGTATTCGCAGATGGTGAAGTCCGCGGGCATTGACATGACGGAATGCAGACTTTATGAATGCTCTGGTCATAAGCACTTTATGACGCGAAGATTTGACCGTTTGGATGGTGGGAAAAAATTGCATTACCAGTCGCTTTGCGGACTTGCCCATTACGATTTTAATTTGCCCGGAGCGTATAGTTACGAACAAGCGTTGGATATTGTCAAACGGCTCGGTTTGGGTTACGATGCCTTGGAAGAAATGTATCGCCGTGCGGTGTTCAACATTTGCGCAAGGAACCAGGATGATCATGCGAAAAATATCGGGTTCCTCATGGATAAGCGTGGCGTGTGGACGCTTGCGCCGGCGTTCGATATGACTTACGCCTACAATCCAGAGGGGGCATGGACGGGTTCGCACCAGATGACGTTCAATGGTAAGCGCAGCGGATTTACACTTGACGATTTCAAGGCGGTTGCGAAATTCGCAGGGCTCAAACAGGGGCGTTTTAAGAAAATCCTTGCCGAAGTCGAAGATGCCGTGCGCCAGTGGCCAAAATTTGCCAAGCGAAATGGCGTTCCGGCAAAGATTATTCGCAATATTGAAAAAGCGCAAGAATTTGTAAAGTGATGAAGGAGACAATTCAATAGTTTGCTACAGTGAAACTATTGATTTTCAGGGTTTAAATTTTTAATATTATCAGTGAAAACAGTTTGCGGACACCTACCTAACCACTGCCCACTAAACACTGTTTGCTGTATTATGAACGCTGCTATCCTTACTAATGAGTTTCCGCCAGAAATCTATGGCGGTGCAGGTATTCACGTCAAGTTCTTGAGTCAGGAACTTTCGAAGCTCTGCCACATCGAAGCCCGCTGCTTTGGCCCGCAGAACGACGATGCTGACAATATTCGTGCCATTGGTTTTAGCCAGAAGCTCGAACACAATCCGGCAGACGAACGTTTCAAGAAAATCTTGAAGCCGCTGGACATCAATCTTCAGTGGATGTCTTCGCTCAAGGATATCGATGTGATTCATTGCCATACGTGGTATAGCCATTTCGGTGGCGTGGTGGCAAGTCGCCTTTTGCAGTGCCCGCTCATTCTCACAACGCATTCGCTCGAACCGCACCGTCCGTGGAAGGCCGAACAGCTGGGTGTCGGCGGCTATAACATGAGTTGCTGGATTGAACGCACCGCTTACGAAGCCGCTGATGGTGTGATTGCCGTGAGCGAAGGCATGAAACGCGATGTGATGAAGCTTTATGGTGTGCCGGAAGATCGTGTGAAGGTTATCTACAATGGTATCGATCCGGACTTTTACAAGCCTACTTTCGATGAAGAAATCTTGAAGAAGTGGGGCGTGGATCCGAAGCGTCCGTTTGTGCTGTTCGTGGGGCGCATTACGCGCCAGAAGGGCATTAGCCAATTGATTCAGGCTATCCCGCAAATCGACAAGAACGCCCAGGTTGTGCTTTGCGCCGGTGCGCCGGATACGCAGGAACTTGCCGACGAATGCAAGAGCTTGATTGAAAAGGTTCAGGCAACGCGTGATGGCGTCGTTTGGATTCAGGATGCTGTACCGCATACGGAACTCCGCGTGCTCTATAGCCATGCGACCGTGTTTGCGACCCCGTCGCTTTACGAGCCGTTCGGCATTATCAACCTCGAAGCCATGAGCTGCGGCACTCCGGTTGTGGGTTCTGCAGTCGGTGGCATCCCGGAAATCATCGTCGATGGCGAAACGGGTTACCTTGTGCCGCTCAAGGCTGTGTCTGCGACGAACTTTGAACCGGCCGACCCGAAGGCCTTCCAGACGGACTTTGCGAACAAGCTTAACAAGATTCTCGAAAATCCGGAACTTGCGAAGAAAATGGGCGAAGTCAGCCGCAAGCGCGCTATTGACGTGTTCAGCTGGAAGACGATTGCCAAGCAGACATTCGACTTCTATCAGGAATGCATCGAACGCTACAAGCGCGAAGGCAAGCGTGTCTAGAACTTGGCTCGGTCGCCATTAGGCGACCTCTTAGAGCTTAGAACTTAGTAGAGTCTTCCTTTCCTTTGTTGTCATTCTCGACCCTGTCATCCTCGGAGCTTGTCATTCTCGACCGAAGGGAGGGAAACCATCATTTCTCGTATCTACGTTTGGGAGGGTATCCATTATTTCATAAAATCAAAAGGTGGCTTCAGGCCACCTTTTTTGCGTTCTCACATCGTGTGCATAAAATACAAGCGTATTCAGAACTGTATGGATCTCCTAGTGGAGGATGACGGCTCCGAGGATGCTTTCACTTCATACATCTATGGGATGGCTTGCTTCCCCTCTACGAGGGTCGCAATGACGTAAACACTGTTTACTAACCACTGTTTACTGCCAACTTCCTACTTCCTACCGCCTACTTCCCACTGCCCACGATCTTCTCCACAATAGCGCCGGTGGTGAGGAGTTTTGGCAGTACAATTTGTTTATACATAAAATCTTGATTTTATTTGTGTAAATTTATATATTAAAAGACAATTTATTACAATAGATGACGATAATAATAATTCTTCAAAAGGAATTCTTGGCCCAATTATGATAACAAAAAATGCAATATTGGAGTATTGTTTTGAAAGAAATTATAAATTGGATGGGGATGTAAAATGAAGGTCCTGTTACTGATTCTTAGTATATTTGTTTTTTGGGGTTGCTCTACAGAAGAATGGAATGCTGGTTGCTCTTCAGATTCAGGCAACTTTGGACATGACGTGCTCTTGACAAAATATTATGCGTTTGATAGGTATTTTTATAATGGTGTTTATGAAAAGAATACAACTTTGACATTCTCTGCAACGAGTAAGGTTGTTTTGGATCTTCGAAAAGATTCTGTATTTTCAAAGATTGTTATTGATTCCTTGAATGATACATTGGAAATACAGAATGGTCATTTTTCAATCCATAAAATGCCTTATAATGATTGGATTAAAAAAAAAGGAAGCATATAGTTTTGCTTTAACAGTAGATTCGACAATGAAAAAATGGAGAGTGAATGAAAGAAATGAAATAGAAAAAATAGATTCGGTTTCCAAGTTTTATGAATCAGAGGTAAATAACGATTCACTTCTTTTAAATGTGTCTGTTGATGATTCTTGCTTTGTTCTTGCGGATTTTGAAATTGACGATATGTATTGTAACGATAAGTATTTTGTTAGGTCTAGTCGAAAATTCTGTGCGAATTCATCTATGAGGGACTCTTCTATTATAACGAAATAAATGAATAAAAAGGTGTTAAATATGAAGATAAAATTTATTTTGAATTAAAGTATATGTGCAAAAATGGCCCCGTCATTTGATGTGAACCCCGAAAGTTGGACACAACTTTCGGGGTTTTCATGTATAAGAAACACACAGAAGAAGAGTGGGCAAAAGCCTTGGAAATGTTCCAAG
>NZ_CACZDK010000034.1 GCF_902779965.1 Fibrobacter succinogenes
TGCTTCATAGCTCAGTTGGTAGAGCCCGCGACTGTTAATCGCGTTGTCCTTGGTTCGAGTCCAAGTGAAGCAGCTGAAAAAGCCTCGGTCTTTTGACCGGGGCTTTTTCGTTTATGATTTGCCATCTCTCGCATCTGTAGTATAAAAAAATCCCGGGCGGTAGAACCGTCTGGGATGAATTGTATGTTTTCGCCGGGGGCGTGTTCAATAGATCGCGCGAATTACCTGCTGTATGCAGTCCAATGTTTCTTGAATCGGGGCTCGTCGATGATTTTTCCCCAGATGAATCCGCGGCGTGCAGTTTCCCGGCTTATCGAGCGCACGACGGTGCGCTGGGTAAGCGGGCTTGCAGTTTCGACGGCTTCGCCTGTATAACCGTTTTCGAGGTCACTTTGGCGGGCCGCCGCTGCGGCTTCTTCGCGCGCCTTGCGGGCGCGTTCTTCGAGAATCTTTAACTGGCTTTGCTTGTCGTTTGCCTCACTTTGTGCAGATTCGTTCGCAGGGGCTGCGGATAAATCCGCAGCTTTCTCTGCAGCCATTTGCATAGCCATAGGCTCGCGCGATAGCAAGTTGTTGAGTTCATCAATGTCTTGTACGAGAACGTCGTATTCGCCGTCTCCCATATCGCGCCCGATCACGCGGAGCTGCTGGAGTTCCACAAGCATTGCATATGCCGTTCCTTTGGATATTTCGAATTCGTCCATCAGGTATTCTGCATCAACAACGTCTAGCTGAACAATGTTTTCTGCAACTTCACGTACGGTTACGTCGTTGCCGTAACCATGACTGCTTTCGGGAATCGGGGGAGGCATAGCGGGTTCAAGCGTCCCTTGCGAAGCCTCGCGCTGCGCTTCTTCAAACTGCTTGATGTATTCTTGCAATTTGCGTGTAGCAGAAGGTGCGGGGCTGGGGGGCTCTTCTGGACGTTCATCGTAATCTTCGTCATAATCCTCTTTTTCGGATTCGAGCGTAGAATCTTCCTCAGGAGCATACGGAGTTTGCTCCTGTTTCGATTTTTTCTTCGCTTTCGCCCTTTTGATGACTTGATCGACGATGATTGCGATAATGACAATGATTAGTTTGTCAAATGAATCCATGGGCTAAACCCTTTTGGTCGAATTACTTGTTTGCTTCCGGGGCGGAACCGATTTCTTTGCGCATTTGCGTGTCGGCTTCGATGTTTTTCAGGTTGTAGTAGTCCATGACGCCGAGCTTGCCTTCGCGGAGGGCGGTTGCCATAGCCATCGGGATCTGGGCTTCGGCTTCGACGAGCTTTGCCTTCATTTCCATCACCTTGGCCTTCATTTCCTGTTCGGCGGCGAATGCCATGGCACGGCGTTCTTCTGCCTTGGCCTGTGCAATCTTCTTGTCGGCTTCGGCACGGTCGGTTTCGAGGATAGCACCGATGTTCTGACCCACGTCTACATCTGCAATGTCAATGGAGAGAATTTCGAATGCGGTACCGGCGTCAAGGCCAGAAGCAAGCACCTTCTTCGAAATCATGTTCGGGTTTTCGAGCACTTCCTTGTGGCTCTGAGCTGAACCGATGGAAGACACGATGCCTTCGCCAACACGGGCGACAACCGTTTCTTCGCCTGCACCACCGACGAGCTTTTGGATGCTGGCGCGCACGGTGATACGGGTGATGGCGTGAAGCTGAATACCGTCGAGTGCCACTGCGGAAACCTTCGGGGTTTCGATGACCTTCGGGTTCACGGACATCTGCACAGCTTCGAGCACGTTACGGCCGGCAAGGTCGATGGCGGCAGCTTCTTTAAAGTCGAGCTTGATGTTTGCCTTGTTGGCAGCGATGAGAGCCTGGATCACGCGGAGCACGTTACCGCGGGAGAGGTAGTGGGCTTCGAGAAGGTTCGTGTCGACCGGAAGGCCTGCCTTGCAGCTCAAAATTCTTGCTTCGACAATCACCTGAGGCGGCACCTTACGCAGACGCATACCGATGAGCTGGAAAATGCTCACGTTTGCCTTGGAGAACAAGGCCTGAAGCCAGAGGCTAAAGAATCTGCCGATAAAGGCGAGCATAACGATGACGATGATGGCGGCAATGATAATGCCGATGATGATAAGATTATCCATGGTTTTCTCCAAGTTATGTGTTTTGTTTTAAATTTCTTTTCTTTGCAGGCTGCTTAGTTCTAAGATCTAAGTTCTGCCAACTCCTAATTGTCTATACTCACCCAGATGTGTCCTTCTTGTACGGACTCGACTTTTACGCGTTGCCCAGCTTCGATGATTTCGCCGTGGGTTTGCACGTCAAAGAGTTTGGTGGAGCCGTCGGGCGTTGTAAAGCTGGCTTGGCCCACAGGGCGGAGGAATGTTTTTGCAACACCGATATCGCCGATTGAAACGGTTTGCACATCTTCGGTGGGGGAGACTGCGGTTTCCATGTCGGTCTTGAGCATGGGAGTCCAGCCTTCGGGGAGTAGCGGGATTAAGTACTTGCTGGCGGCAACCGGGAATATGAGCGCAACGGCGGCACTGCTTAGAACAAAGAATAATCCAAATAGCCAAGGGGTGGCGTCAAAGGTGGTCTCGACGGCTTCGGGGACGTATTCGGGAATGTTGGTTGTATCGACGCTCATGATTAGCGCTATAATCATACATGCGATGCCGCCAATGCCGAACAGGAATGTGCCTGGCATGACGAATATTTCGACGAGGAACAAAATAACGCCCGCAATAAGGAGGATGGCCGGGAAGTAGCCGTCGAGCTGCGGTGCAAATTGACCGAAGAACACGATGCCGATAAGGATGATTCCTGTGATGCCGAAGAAACCAAAGCCAGGGGTCTTGAATTCAATATAAAGTGCACCGAATCCGAGAATCAGCAGAATTCCCGAGATGGCGGCGATAGCGCTTGCGATTTTTTCGCCGGTGTTCGTTTCGACTTCGCTTTTGCGTTCGATGGCTAGCTTGGTTTCAAAGTCTTCGCGGCTCTTGAACGTGCCCTTGGAAAATCCGAGTTCTTCGGCTTCCTTGTCGGTCATGGTCAAGAGTTCGCCTTCTTTCACGAGAATCTTGGGCGAACCCCAGAATTTCTTTTCGGTGCTGTCGAGTACGGCAAATTTTTTGCCTTCGATGATGAGCGTGGTGTCGCGTTCTGTAGCCGTGCCCTTGTCGAGCTTGGTGGTCAGTTCGAGCACTTCGAGTTCCGGAGTTACGAACGAAGATGCTAGCAGTTCGGGGTAGCCGTTGCGCTGGGCGAGGTTCCTGAATTTGGCGCGGAGCGGGGATTGGATTTTTTCACCCACGATTTGCGGAGTGCCGTCGCCGCCTTGCACGATCGGTGCGCAGTCACCAATGGTCGTGGCTTCGAGCATGTAGAGTCTTTTGCAGGCGAGTGCGATGAGCGAACCCGCGCTGATAGCCTTTTTCTTCACGAGCGCGATTGTCTCGGCGCCCTTTACAGCCATGATGGTATCGACGAGGTCGAATGCGGCATCGAGGCGACCGCCGAACGTGTTGATTTCAAAGACGATGTAATCTGGCTTTTTATCTAGAGCTTCACCGATGGCTCGGGCGCAGAATTCGTACATGGCCGGGTCTACATCGCCTTCCAGTTTAATCCAAACGGCCTGCTTTTTGGGGACTACGATTTCGGCTGTTTTGGGGGTTGCAGTGTCTTTTGTAACGGAATCGATTGTCGCGATTTCAGCTGCAAATGTAAATGAAAATAGAAATGTTAAAAGGAAAAGCAATTTTGATAAGAATTTCATATCGTCAATGTATAAAGATTTGTTTTATATTGAACAGTTTTTGTGAAAAAAAGCACGATTTTTTGGAAATACCGCTTAAAACCTCTTTTTTTTTGAAAATAATCATCTGTTTTTTTCTGTAAAATGTATAATATACCTTGGAATCTTACGAAATACTTATGAACAATAATTTTTTCAAAAGAAACTTAATAGTATCGTTACTCTTAGTAGCCTTCTTGTTTATTGCGACAAACGTTTCTTTTTTGTATATCAATAGAAACGCGATTGATGATAGTTGGGACTCTCTTGACGAAGTTGCCTATGCTTCCGAAGCGAAGATGGGTTTTTTAGGCCGGTCGCTTTTGAGCGCTTTGTCCAATATCTCGACTGTGGTTGGGATGGAAGAGGATCTGCTTTCTGAAAGCATGGTGCGTATGATTTGTAGCTCGCGAATCGGTCCTTTGGTGTCTGCGGCCCGCTTGTATTTGCCGGATGGGCATATCATAGCCGACCAAGGCGTTGTTTTTGATTCTTCTTATATAGCGCACTACAATTCTATTGTTTCGTCGAAACCGTATATTTCGAAAGTTGGACGTGATGTTGTCCGATCCGAAAATATCGTGTTTGAACAGTTTGTTCCTGTTCGTCGTAGGGGCGAAATTGTTGCTATGCTTTCTGCCGTATCCGAGCTAAAGCCGTTGTATGGTTATGTTGCGACAAATGCATTCAAGGGAAAAGCCTCGTTAATCGTTGTGGACCGTAGAGATGGATCTTTTGTTGTTGAAAAAACGGGGAAATGGAGAAACTTTAATGGTTTTATAAGGACGCTTCAGCCGAAAAACGGGTATTCCTTGGATGAGTGGGCCGCCAACGTCATGAAGGGCGAACGGTCTCATTTGGCATATGGGGAAAAATCTTCGGATGAATCGAAGCTCTTGGTGTCGCTTCCGCTGTTCGGTGGTAGCTGGTCGTTGATTTTGTATGTCAATGAAAATATTGCTTTTGCGCGAGTGGATAAAATCCGTAAATTCTATATAGCGATTTCTGCTATAGAACTTTTTGTAATTCTCCTGTATCTCCTTAGAATTATGTGGAATGCCCGCCGCATGGTCGAAGCGGAGAGCGGTGAATATTCCGAAATTGCAGACGCTTTGAGCGAAACGTACGAGTGCATTTTCTATGTGAATATTTTGGATGATTCGTTTGATTCGTTCCATGCCGAAAAACTGATGCACAAGTTGCATGAATCGGTGAATGGGCGAGACTTCTTCTTTGAATCTATCGCGAGCTTGCGGAGCAATCTTCATGAAGACGATCTTGAAATTGTAATGCACTTTATGGAAAAGGGCGCTTTCCTCCAGCGTTTGGAAGAAAGCCCGAGTGCCGCGGTTGAATATAGGCTTATCATTGATGGTGTACCGCAATACTACAGGATGAAGGCGATTAAGTCTCGCAAGGATGACAATCATGTTATTGTGGCTGTTGAAAATATCGATTCCGAAGTCAACAAGGCGGTTGCCCAGCGCCAGGAAATGGATCGCAACAACAGGGTTATTGAATCACTTGCTTCGGACTTTGATTTTGTGAACTACGTAACGCTTGGCGATGATGCCTTGTCGGATGTCGTGGTGACTTACCGCGCTAGTTCTGTATTGTTAAAGGCTATTCCAGGATGGTCTTCAGAAAAGATTTTTGCAAAGCGAATGGATTTGCTGTTAAAGTATTTGGTTTGTGATTCTAATAAGCTCCAGTTCCGTGAACAGACAAATCGTGAATATCTTGTCAGGACTTTGAAAACCGAGCCTGTTATCCATGTTAATTTCAAGATAAAACTTGATGACAAGGAAATTTTCTACCAGATGAAGGTTATTGCCGATAAGGATGATGTCGGCAACCTCAAGGGCATTGTTTTTGGTTTGCATTGTGTCGATGACGAAATCAAGAAGCAGATGGAAATCCAGTCGAATCTAAAGCAGAATCTTGAAATTATCGATATCCTTTCGGAAGATTATTCATCGCTTTTCTATTTTAATCTTGTTGACGGAACGAGCGGAGTGCTCGCGGTTCGTGAAGACATCAGGAACGCTTTAAGCAAGCAGTTTGCCTCGTGTGAAAAGCTTGAGGATGTGTTCACGGCTTTTGTTCTGAATTTAGCTCATCCGGATGATCGCGAAAGGCTTTTCGGGCTTGCCTCAAGAGATTTGGTTGCCGCAAAGCTTATGCATCAGAAGCGCTTGACGATCGTGTTCAGACGACTCTATGGATCTGAATACAAGTACACGCGCCTTGTGTTTGCAAAGGCCGAAGCTGTTGATGATCCTCCGAAGCTTATCGCCGTTGGTTTTGTCGAGGTGGATGCACAGTATCGCGCTGAAACGGAACATCAGGAAAATATTGACCGCATCATGAGCCTTTCGGATCAGTTCGAAACGGTATTCGATGTCAATATCGATACGGGATTGTTCAGCGTCTCGTTGAATGGTGGAAAGTTTAACGATGTTGTCGATAAAAATACCGGCGAAGGGATAGACTTCTTTAAGAATCGTATCGATGATATTCGAAAAGTGGTCTATCAGGACGATCAAGAAGCGATTTTGGAGATGCTGAATCGTGATGTCGTTATCGCTCGCTTGCAGCACGAAAATTCGTTCTTCCATGATTATCGACGGGTAACGACAGAAGGGCTCAAGTGGTATCGCATGAAGGTGACCAAGATGGGTGACTGGTCCAAGTCCCATCGTGTGCTTGTCGGGCTGTTTAACAATGATGCTGTTTATCGCAAGGAAATGGCTCAACAGGAGGCGCTTGAACAGGCGCTTGAAATGGCGAAGTCGGCATCCCGTGCAAAGACGATGTTCCTCAACAATATGAGTCATGATATCCGTACTCCGATGAACGCTATTATTGGCTATACGGAACTTGCGACAATGCATATTGGCAACAAGGACTTGGTCAAGAATTTCCTTGGAAAAATAGAGCTTTCGTCGAACCACTTGCTCTCGCTGATTAATGATGTGCTTGACATGAGCCGTATTGAATCGGGCAAGCTGAATTTAAACGAAAAGTCGGAGCATATTCCCGAAATTATCCATACGCTCAAGGATATTGTGCAAGCGGATATCAACGCCAAGAATTTGCAGTTCTATGCCAACAGCGTTGGTATTCATAATGAATACGTTGTCTGTGATAGACTCCGCTTGAACCAGGTTCTTTTGAATGTGATTTCGAATGCCATCAAGTACACTCCGACCGGCGGCTCTATTTGGTTTACCGTTGAACAGAAGGTGTGCGAGGAATCAGGTGTTGGTGCCTATGAGTTTAGAATACGGGACTCGGGTATTGGCATGAGCGAAGATTTCTTGCCCAAGATTTTTGATGCGTTTACGAGAGTGAATTCGTCTACCGTTTCTGGAATCCAGGGAACGGGGCTTGGCATGGCAATTACGAAGAATATTGTCGATATGATGGGGGGCTCCATTGATATTAAAAGTAAGGTGGACGAAGGTACAGATGTTGTCTTGAACTTTAAGTTCAAGTTGGCCGATACAACGCTGGAACTGACTCACGTGAAGGAACTGGAAGGCAAGAAACTTTTAGTTGTTGATGATGACGCCGACAGTATAAAGAGCGTTCCGCAAATCTTTAGCGCTTTGGGCGTTGATGTGGATTGCTGCTATTCCGGTGCCGAGGCTTTGGAAAAAGTCAAAGAGGCTAAGTCCAAGGGCTTTAAGTATGATGCGTTCCTTGTGGATTGGCGCATGCCGGATATGGATGGCTTGAAGACGACGACCCGCCTTCGCGAAGAGTTGGGAGAGGACATCCTTGTTATTGTGATGTCTGCTTATGAATGGTCGGATATCGAGGACATGGCTCTTAGAGTGGGTATCCGTAATTTTATGAGCAAGCCCGTGTTCCCGTCGGATGCAAAGGAAACTTTGTTGCAAAGTTTTGGACTCTCGCATGCCGATAAGCCTGTGTTAGACCGGAAGGTTGATTTTAACGGCAAGAAGGTTTTGCTCGTGGATGATAATGAGCTGAACCGCGAAATTGCTGAAGAAATCTTGGAGGATTGCGGTATTCAGGTGGCTACGGCTTGCGATGGCGCGAAAGCTGTGGAATACATGAAGAATGTAAAGCCCGGCGAATGTGACTTGATCTTGATGGATGTCCAGATGCCGATTATGGATGGTTACGAGGCAACTCGCGAAATCCGCAAACTCGAAAACAAGGTGGCTGCTGAAATTCCAATTATCGCTATGACGGCAAACGCCTTTGCGGATGACCAGCAGGCCGCTTTGGAAGCCGGCATGAACGAGCATGTGGCAAAACCCGTGAACGTCAATAAGTTGAAGGAAGTGCTGTCGAGGTTTTTGTAGGTGTGAGGTCGGGCCTTTGGCCCTTTGGGGTCGGGCCTTCGGCCCTTTGAGGCGTGAGGTTGGTACTTCGTGCTTTTTTGGAAACGTCATTCTGAGTGGCGAATAGCCACGAAGAATCCAGTTAAAATATGCACTGGATCCTTCGACTTCTCCACAAAGTGGATAACAGCAACTAGGCAACAAGTTGTCAAGTTTTGTATAGCTTAGGATGACACCTCATAACCACTTCCTACTTCCTACTGTCTACTTCCTACTAAGTTCACCGCTCAAAACCCCTTATTTGGGTGTATTCCTAACCACCAACCACTAGCCACTAATCACTATTTTACTATATATGTACGCAAATTGCATTTTTGCCTGGGTCCTGTGACCAGATTCGCCAATTCCACTGGTGCTAGAGCAGTAAACTCGGACAAAAACATGTAATGAAACAAACAATCAAAAAAAGGAATGGCTTAAAATGGCTACTATCACTAAAGAAAAGGCTGCAGAACTCACCGCTAAGTTTGGTGCTAACGAAAAGGACACCGGTAACGTCCGCGTTCAGATCGCTATCCTCACGGAAAAGATCAAGAACCTCACCGAACACATCAAGACCAACAAGAAGGACTTCCACTCCCTCCGCGGTTTGTCCATGATGGTTGCAAAGCGTAAGAACCTCCTCAAGTACTACGGCGAAAAGGACATTATCGCTCAGCGTGCTTTGATTAAGGATCTCGGTCTCCGCGGCTAATTCTCGTATTGGAGATTTTTTATGTCAACAGAAGCTTATCAAGCTAAGTACGGCAAGATGCTCGACCCGAAGGAAGTGTCGGTAAACCTTCCGGATGGTCGTGTCATTACGTTTGAAACTGGCCGTATCGCAAAGCAGGCACGTGGTTCTGCTGTCGCTAAGATGGGGGACGCGTTTGTCCTTTCTACCGTTTGCTACGGTGAAGAAAAGGATGGTGACTTCTTCCCTCTGACAGTTGAATATCGCGAAAAGTCTTATGCTGCCGGACGCCTGCCTGGTGGCTATAGCAAGCGCGAACCGGGTCGTCCGAGCGATGAAGAAATTCTTTCGGCTCGTATTATTGACCGCCCGATTCGTCCGATGTTCCCGGAAAACTTCACACGTGAAGTCCAGGTCGTCGTTCAGGTTCTTTCTTCCGACAAGAAGTTCGCTCCGGACGTTCTTGGCGTGAGCGCTGCATCCCTTTCCATCGGTCTTTCTGAACTCCCGTTCGAACAGCAGGTTGCTGCTGTCCGCGTGGCTGTTGTCGATGGTCAGAACGTTGTGATGCCGACTTACGACCAGGTTGCCGTGGCCGATCTAGACCTCGTGGTCGCCGGTACGGAAGACTCTGTTTGCATGGTCGAAGGTGGTGCTTACGAAGTGTCCGAAGACACGATGATTGGCGCAATCCTCGCTGGCCATGAAGTTATCAAGGAAATGTGCAAGGCCCAACAGCAACTGGTGGACCGCTGCTCCAAGCCGAAGATGGAACTCAAGCCGAAGTTTGTTGGTGAAGATCATGACAAACTCGTTGCTACCGTTAAGGAAGTTGTCTGGGATGAACTGAACAAGGACGTCCACTCCAACATGGTGAAGACCGACTTCTATCCGGCTATGGCAGACCTTTGCGCTCGCATGCTCGAAGACGCTCGCATCCTCGCTCTCATCGGCGAAGGTGAAGCTCAGGATCCGAAGCTCGCTGCTGATGCTAAGGCAATCTTCAGCGACCTCGAACGCACTGCAATGCGCGAAATGATTTTGAACGAAGGCGTTCGTCTTGACGGCCGTACCACGACCGAAGTCCGCCCGATCGAAATCGAAATGGGCGTGCTCCCGCGCGCTCACGGTTCTGCAATCTTCCAGCGCGGTGAAACCCAGGGTCTTGTCATTTGCACTCTTGGTACAAAGGCTGACGAACAACGTTTCGAAAGCATGCAGGGCGAAGGCTCCAAGAGCTACATGCTCCATTACAACTTCCCGCCGTTCTCCGTCGGTGAATGCAAGAAGCTCGGCCTCTCTCGCCGTGAAATCGGTCACGGTCACTTGGCTGAACGTTCCCTCGCTGCAGTTCTTCCGCTCCCGGAAGACTTCCCTTACACCATCCGCGTGGTTTCCGAAATCATGGAATCCAACGGTTCTTCTTCCATGGCCTCTGTTTGCGGTGGCTGCCTCAGCTTGATGGACGCTGGCGTTCCTATCAAGGCTCCGGTTGCTGGTATCGCCATGGGCCTCATCTCCGAAAAGGGTTCCGTCAAGGAAGGCGGCAAGATCAAGATCTTGACCGACATTACCGGTACGGAAGACCACCTCGGCGATATGGACTTCAAGGTCACGGGTACTGCTGAAGGTATCACTGCATTCCAGATGGACATCAAGATCCGCGGTATCACCCCGGAACTTATGCGTGAAGCTTTGGAACAGGCTCGTCAGGGTCGTATCCACATTCTTGGCAAGATGGCTGAACTTGGCCTCGCTGCACCGCGTCCGAAGGTTTCCGACAAGGCTCCGACGATGCTCAAGATGCACATCCCGACCACGAAGATCCGTGACGTTATCGGTTCTGGTGGTTCCGTCATCAAGGGCATGCAGGCTCAAACGGGTTGCACCATCAACATCGATGATAACGGCAATATCGACATCGCCGCCCCGACGGGTAAGGCTGGTGAAGTTTGCCGCCGCATGATCGAAGAACTCACTGCAGAACCGGAACCGGGCCGCAAGTACAAGGGCAAGGTCAAGACGATCCAGCCGTTTGGCGCATTCGTCGAAATCCTCCCGGGTCGCGACGGCCTCGTGCACATCTCCGTGAAGCTTTCTATCAAGGCTTTGCTCCCGCCGAAACCGGCTGCTCCGGCTGCCGATGCTGCTCCGGAAGCTTCGGCTCCTGAAGCTCCGACCGAAGCATAGTTGGAATAGTCCGAATAAGACTCTTTAAAGGAAACGTGTGGTTATTGCCACACGTTTTCTTTTTTATCTTTTAGCCGGTTTTGTGTTAGGAAAATTTTAGGGGGGCTAATGTACTTTTTTGAAAAAAAAAGTTAACTTTATAATAGTTGCTTTCTAGTTGCGGATATGGGCTATATCTATTTAACATTGATGTTTGTGCTATCTGCCGTCAATTTGGCAGTGCTTTCTCTGCGTTTTCAGAACCAGAGAAATAATTATGTTTATTACTCCTTTTATGCGATTCTCGTTGCAAACTTTGGTCACTGGCTTTTAGGATTTTCGGAAACGGTCGAGGGGGCTATTATCGCCAACAAGGTGAACTACCTTGGTGGGTCGTTCCTTCCGATGTTCATGTTCTTTGCTCTTTTGAAAGTTTGCAAGATGTCTATCCCGAAGTGGTTGCACATCACGCTTATCCTCATGAGCTTTACGATTTGCGCACTGGCTATGACAGTCGGGTATTTTCCGGCGTACTACAAGACCGTGGAGTACGTGGTTCAGGCGGGTGTCGGAAACTACGTGGCAACGTATGGCTGGGCTCATGGTTTGTTCAACGCTTTCTTGGTGAGCTATGTTGTTCTGGATATTTGGGTTATTGTCCGCGCCATTATGCACCAGAAGATGGTGTCGCTCAAGAACATCATTGCGATGATTATTGGCGAAATTGCGACTATCATGTCGTTCTTCTTGGCTCGCTATTTGGGAAGCGACATGCTCATCATGCCGTTTATTTATGTGCTGGATCAGCTTCTCTTGCTCTATATTTGTAACAACGTCAAGTGGTACGATATTACGGAATGCGTGATAGAATCCATTGAAACCGAGAGTTCTTGTGCGTATATGTCGTTCTCGGTCGATGGGGCCTACTTGGGGGCAAACCGGATTGCCATGAACTTTTTCCCGGAACTGGTCCGGATGAGGGTGGACGCCCATTTAAAAGGCGAAACGGAACTGCAACAGCAAATCATGTCTTGGATTGAAAAATACCGTAAGTCCAAGATCTTGACCGATTACAGCCAAATGACCGAGTTCAATTATTTGGGCCGTCATTACAAGTGCGAAGTGAAAGTTTTGAGACAAGTTCATGGAAAGAACGTGTTCTTGTTCAGGATTGAAGATAATACGCAGGAACAGCAATACATTGATGCGCTCGGTCGTAGCAATTCCATGTTGCAGAAGAACATGTTGAAAACCGAAAACGAAAAACTCTCGGTGCAGGAAAAGTGGATCGTTGGCATGGCGCAGATGGCTGAAAGCCGTGCAGGCAACATGGATGGGCATATCAAGCGCACGAGCGAAGTTGTGAAAATCTTAGTATCGACGATGCGTAAAAAAGGCATGGATGATTTGTCGGATAAGTTCCTTGATGTGTTGATTGCCGCGGCTCCCATGTACGATTTGGGCAAGGTGGCGATTGACGATGCTGTGTTGCGTAAACCGGGTCGCTTTACTTTTGATGATTACGAAATCATGAAGACACATGCGGAGAAGGGAGCGAACATTATCGAAAAACTTCTCTCCGATGTCAAGGACAGTTATTTTGTCAGTGTTGCAAAGAACATGGCGCTTTATCATCATGAACGTTGGGATGGAACGGGTTATCCGGAGCAACGCTCGGGTGAAAATATTCCGATGGAAGCGCGTATCATGGCTCTTGCGGACGTTTACGATGCCTTGGTGAGCAAGCGTTGCTACAAGGAACGTATGTCATTCCGTGAAGCGCGTGATGTGATTATTGCGTCGATGGGGAAGCAGTTTGACCCGCATTTGAAAGACTGCTTCTTGGATTGTCAAGACCAGTTGATGGATTATTATTGTTCTGTGGATCATTGATGAACTTGTTTTGAGAGATTGGTATGTTTGTTATTTATTACTTGATTGCCATGTGCGTCTTTTCAGGGATTAACGCCGGCCTGCTTTCTTATTTTTACCGCAGGCCGTTGAATTCCTTTTTTACGGCATTCTTCTTTTCGATTGTCCTTGCTGATTTTGGTTATCTCTTTTTAGCGCTCTCGACAACGATTGAGGGAGCGATTGTAGCAAACAAGGTGTGCTATTTGGGTGCATGCTTTTTGCCGCTTTTCTTGTTCCTCTTGATTTGCCGTTTATGCTCGTTTAATGTTCCGCGTTGGTTGAAGCTGTTTTTATTCTTGTACAGCACCCTTGTGTTTGCGCTTTCGTGCACGGTAGGCTTTAGCGATGTGTTCTATGAATCGGTTCGCTATGTTGTCTTGAATGGCTTTGGCAGTTACATGCCGACATATGGGCCCGGCCATGTTTTGTGGGACATTCTGCTTTATTTTTATGGCATAGCCAATGTCGTTATCGTTGTCGTTGCTGCAAAGAAAAAACGTAATGTCAGTTACAAGACTTTGGTTGCCATTGCATCGCTTTCGTTCGTTTCGATTGGTTCGTTTATTTTGACGCGCTATTTGGAAAACGACACTTTGCTCATGCCGCTTGTTTATTTGATTGATGAACTGGTGCTGCTCTATGTTTGTGCCTTGGTGAAAATGCACGATGTGATGAACAGTGTGCTTGAATCGCTGGAAGCTGAGAATACCGCGGCCTACTTGGCTTTTTCGCCGAAGGGTTATTATCTTGGGTGCAACGATATCGCAGGTCGGTATTTCCCAGAACTTCTGGAGTGCCGTGTTGATCATGCCTTGCCATCGGATATTGAAATAGCAGGCATTTTTGAAGAGGGCATGGAGCAACTGAAAGGCGCTAGTGGCGACAAGGTTTACCGCTTCACGTACAAGGATCGTTATTTCAAGGCGGTGATGAGGAATGTGCATCAGAATAAGAAGTTGCAGATATTCCTGTTCCGTATTGAAGATGAAACAAATATTCAACGCTATATTGAACGCTTGGATGCTAATAATACTGAGCTTGCGGCTCTCATCAAGAACAACAAAGAACAGATTCGTCTTTTCCAGAACCAGATGCTTGTGAGCATGGCTGAAATGGTCAATAACAAGGATGGTTTTACTGGGGAGCACCTCAAGCGTACAAAGGAAGTGGTGAGTATCCTTGTTGAAAAAATGCAGCTTGATCCGAATTTGAATTACTCCAAGGAATTCTATGACGATATGATTGCTGCGGCTCCGATGCATGATATTGGTAAGATTGCCATTGATGACAAAGTGCTTTGCAAGCCGGGCAAGTTTACGGAAGAAGAATTTGCTGAAATGAAAACTCACGCTGAAAAGGGGGCTATCATTATCAAGAACTTGCTTTCGAATTTCCAGAGTGAGCTCTTTGTGGAAATTGCAAAGAACATGGCGGGCGGTCATCATGAACGTTGGGATGGCAGTGGATACCCGTATGGTTTGAAGGGCGAAAGCATTCCGCTCGAAGCCCGTGTGATGGCTATTGCGGATGTGTACGATGCCTTGGTGAGTAAGAGATGCTATAAGGATGCGTTTTCTTTTGAAGAGGCTTATAACATTATCGATAGCTCTATGGGCAAGCATTTTGATCCGAGCCTCAAGAAGTATTTTGACATGAGCCGCGAAGAGCTGGAAGCCTACTACAAGAAGGAATGTGAAGCCGAAAGGACTGAAGGGGCTTAGTGTTTAGAACTTAGAACTTTTTTTCTCACTAAAAGAAAAAACTAAGTTCTAAGAGCGGAGCGGGCTAAGTTCTACCAACTAACTTCTGACAACTGCGGCAAAGCCGTTCTAGTTACTCAATAAACATGTTTGTGCGTGGGAAACTCAATGTTTTGACGTAAAAGTTTCTACATTTTAGGCATGCTAGATTTTACTACACTTCCGTATGTTGATGACCGCTTTAAAGCGGTACGCAGGGAAACTGTTCAAGTCCGCGTAGGCGAGGCTGTGATAGGGGGCAACGCCCCCATTTTAGTTCAATCCATGACGACCACGAAGCCGAAGGACGTGGAAAAAACGGTGGCTGAAACTTTGGCGCTTGCTAAAGTGGGTTGCGGCTTGGTTCGCATTACGGCGCCTACGTTTGCCGATGCTCAGGGACTCGAAGAAGTCATGAAGCGCGTGCGTGCCGCCGGTTGTACGGTTCCTGTTTCTGCCGATATTCACTTCCAGCCGAAGGCCGCTTTCGAAGCGCTCAAGTGGGTGGAAAAGGTTCGCATCAACCCGGGGAACTTTGTAGATACGGGTATTTTGACGCTCGAAAATCAGACGGATAAGATGTTTGACGAAGGCAAGGAAAAGGTTGCCGAAGCCTTCACTCCGTTTGTGCAAGAAGCAAAGCGTTTGGGTCGTGCTATCCGCATTGGCGTGAACCACGGTTCCTTGAGCGCCCGTATGATTTATCGTTATGGCGACACCGTGGAAGGCATGGTGGAAAGCGCCATTGAATATTTGGCTGTTTGCGAAGCCGAACATTTTGACCAAGTTGTTTTGAGCCTCAAGTCGAGCAATCCGCGTGTGGCAATTGCCGCTTATCGCATGCTCGCAGCCCGCTTGAAGCAGGAACACTTTAAGCCGTATCCGTTCCATGTGGGCGTGACGGAAGCAGGTGCTGGCGCGGACGGACGTTTGAAGTCTGCGGCGGGCATTGGTGCGCTTTTGCTCGATGGCCTTGCCGATACGATTCGCGTGTCGCTCACTGAAGATCCGGTGGCGGAAGTCCCGGTGGCGCAGGAACTCATCAAGGCTTGCGAACTCAAGGCGGATGCGCCGAAGTTTGCGGTGCCGGTTCTGGAAAAGGACCCGTACCATTACGAACGTCGTGAAACGGTTCCGGTCACGCTTGCTGGCGTAAAGATCGGCGGTTCTGAACCGGTGCGCGTCGGCATGAAGGCCGATGCGGTGAGCCTCACGGGCGAACGCCGCAATGCAGAATTTGCTTTGGCTGGGCTTGATGCTAAGCCGGTTGTAGAATTTAAGGATGCGATGGATATCGCTGGCTTTGCCGCAAATCCGAACGCCGTTCCTGAAGGTTCGCTCTTCTGCTACACAGGCCCTGAAATGGTGATGGGCGTGCGCGCTCTTGCTTCGGCTTTGTACGCTGCAAACCGCAAGGACCCGATTCTCCTTTATGCAAAGATTGCAGATAACGAAGCTGACATGTTGCGTGTGTCTGCCGATATCGGAAGCCTCGTAACGGATGGCCTTGGCGATGCCGTTGTAATCGACGGTTACAAGAGCCCGAAGGATTCCGTGATTCTCGCATTCGATATTTTGCAAGCCGCTTATTGCCGCCGCAGCAAGACAAACTTTATCAGCTGCCCGAGCTGCGGCCGTACGCTTTACGACATCCAGCAGGTGATGGGCAAAATCAAGGCTCGCTTTGGACACCTCTCGGACATCTCGATTGGCATCATGGGATGCATCGTGAATGGTCCGGGCGAAATGGCTGATGCTGACTTTGGCTACGTGGGCGGAGGCCCTGGCCGTATTACGCTTTTTGAAGGCAAGACCGCAGTGAAGAAAAACATCCCCGAAGAGGATGCCATTGAAGAATTGGTGAACCTCATCAAAGAACGAGGCCGCTGGGTGGAACCTTGATTTAGTAGACGGTAGACAGTAGGAAGTAGACAGAATAAATTTGGCGGCGAAGCCGCGATTATTCAACTTCCTACTTCTAACTTCCTACTTGTTACTTTTTAACTTAAACAAAGGAATAAAAAATGGCAACTATTAAGACGATGAACAACATTTCCAAGAAAGGCTTGAGCCTGTTTGGCTCGTTCTATCAGGTTTCCGATTCTATCGAAAATCCGGATGCTATCTTGGTGCGTTCTGCTCAGGTTGATACCGATAACTTTGATGGCCTTTTGGCTGTCGCTCGCGCTGGTGCAGGCGTGAACAACATTACGATTGACAAGGCTTCTGCAAAGGGCATCTGCGTGTTCAACACTCCGGGTGCAAACGCAAACGCTGTTGCTGAACTCGTGATGACCGTGCTTGGCATGGCTGTTCGTAACGCTGACAAGGCTGCTGCTTGGGTCAAGGGTCTCGATGTGAATGATCCGGATCTCGCAAAGACGGTCGAAAGCGGCAAGAAAAAGTTCGCTGGTATGGAACTTGCCGGCAAGACTCTCGGTGTTGTTGGCCTTGGCAAGATCGGTGTGCTCGTTGCTAACTATGCTCGTTGGAAGAACATGCGCGTAATCGCTTACGAACCGTATCCGAACGCAAACAACATGCATGAACTTTCTAACAAGGTTGAAATTGCAGACCTCGACACCGTGATTGCAAATTCTGACTTCCTCACGGTTCACGTTCCGTTCATCAAGGGCGTTACCGAAAACCTCCTCAACAAGAAGAACCTCGCTCAGTTCAAGGGTTCCTACATCATGAATTTTGCTCGTGGTGGCATTGTTGAAATGGATCCGGTTAACGAAATGCTCGCTTCTGGTTCTCTCCAGGGCTACCTCTGCGATTTCCCGACTGCAGAACTCATCAAGAACGACAAGGTCACTTGCTTCCCGCACCTCGGCGCATCTACTGAAGAAGCCGAAGAAAACTGCGCTGTGATGGCAGTTGAAGAATTGAAGGACTACATCGAATACGGTTGCGTCCGCAATTCCGTGAACTTCCCAGCTCTCGTCGATCATCCGCATGCTGGCATCAAGAGCCGCGTTGTCGTGATCAACCAGGACGTTCCGAATATGATTTCTGAAATCACGAAGGTGTTCGGTGCCGAAGGCGTGAACATTGCTTCTTTCAGCAATAAGAGCAATGGCAAGATCGGTTACAACCTCGTTGACGTTGAAAGCAAGGTCGATGATTCTATCATTGAAAAACTCGGCAAGCTCGACAAAGTCATCAAGGTCCGCGTGATTCACTTCTAGTAGGCAGTAGACAGTAGACGGTAGGAAGTTATTAAGTTCGGCAGCTTCGCTGCGATTATTTAACTTCCGACATCCTACTGCTAACTTCTTACTGCTGATACATCTTTTCAATTTGTTCGGCGTATCGTTTTTCTGCAACGGTGCGCCGAATTTTTAATGTGGGCGTCAAAAGGCCCGATTCGATGGTGAGTTCGTCACCGATTAAAGTCCATTTGCGAATTTGTTCCCAATGGTTCAATTTTTCATTGAGATGTTCGATGTGGCGATTGATGGCATCGCGGACAAGCGGTGACTTTAGCGCATTTTCAACATCGTAGTCTTCGTTTTGCGGCTTGAGCATGCGGCGGACGCCTACTGGGTTCAGCCAAATAATTGCAGAAACAAATTTACGATCGTTCGCAATGACAAGCGCTTGCTCGACAAGCGGGTGGCGGATGATTTCAAGTTCGATGGGGTTTGGGCTGACGTATTTGCCGGTGCTTGTTTTTAGAAGTTCCTTGATGCGCCCGGTAAAGTAAAGGTATCCATCATCGTCAAAATAGCCTTGGTCGCCAGAGTGGTAAAATCCGTCTTCGGTAAAGGCGCTGGCGTTTAAATCAGGGCGGTTGTGGTAGCCTTTAAAAACACTTTCACCGCGCACTTGGATTTCGCTGCATTTCCCGATTCGAACGTCGAGGTGGGGGAGCGGCTTGCCAATGGAACCGGGCCTGATAGCTTGTTTGCAATTTGCAGAAACGACGGGCGAACATTCTGTCATGCCGTAGCCCTCGAAAACGGGGAGCCCGATGTTCAACAGAAAGCGCAATATGGATTTGTTCAATGCACTGCTGCCCGAAATAATCATGCGAAAATTGCCACCGACGGCTTCGCGCATTTTTTTATAAACGAACAGATTGAAAATGCGGTGCAAAAGGCTAGGACATTTATTGGGGTCTTTAATTTTTGCAATCTTGATGGCGTGCTTGATCAGGTGCTGCTTGAGTCCCTTGGCGCGGTCGGCGGCGGTAGTCATGCTTTCGTAAAGGCGTTCAAGAATGCGCGGAACAACGATCATGATGGTCGGGCGGACCTCGCGCAAAATGTGCGAAAGGTTGTTGGGATTGTCTCCAAAGTAAATAGCGACACCGCTTAATGTGTAAAAGTAAACGGCCATGCGTTCGAGAACATGCGCCACTGGGAGTATTGTAAGGCACGAATCTTTTTGCGAATCGAACTGGAACATCGGGGCTATGTTTTGAATTTGTACTAACATGTTCCGATGCGTGAGTTCGACGCCCTTGGGACGTCCCGTGGATCCACTTGTGTAGATGATGCTAAAAATGTCATCTGAATTGATTGTTGCAAGCTGGTTGTCAATCCATTGGGCGCGCATTTCGTCGGCGAGCGCGTCGTATCCTCTTTTGAGAAATTCGTCCCAGTAAATCCCGTTGGCGGGAAGTGTAGAATTTTTTTCGATACAGATAATATTTTTAAAGGACGGCAAGTTGTCGAGGAGCGGCGCGTCCAGTTCTTCTATGGAATTGACGATGAGAATTTTGATGTTCGCGTCGTTGCTTTGGAACGCAAAATTCTCGGAAGAAATGTTGGGAAAGAGCGGAACGACTTTGGAGTGGTTCAGTTGGATGGCAATGTCTGCAATGAGCCAGTTCGGCGAGCTCGGAGCGATGATTCCTACGCTTTCGCTTTTGTTTAATCCAAGAGCGTTTAATGCGAGTGCGAATGCCTTGGTATTCTTTTTCAATGATTCCTTGGAATAGTGAATCCACTCGCCGTCTTTACGGTGATACCATCCCCTAAAATCGGATCGGTCGCAGTTCGCGAAGAACATTGCCGGCAGAGATTTAAATTGAAGCCCTTCCATAATTTTAAAATAACATTCTATTTATGAATATTGCAATTTTTTTTGAAAAAAATAGACTTTGTGTTATTTGCATCATTTGCAAAAACGGGGGCGAGTTTCTCTTCGAAAAATATTTCTTTATATTTAGGGTATGCTAAAAAAGTTGAATGATTACGAGAAAGAGCTCTTGGAAACGGCCGCGCGGGGAGTTCCGCTGACGGCGGAGGATTTGCTGTCGGTGCGGACGCACATTGGCTTTTTTCAGCATGAGCGCTTGGTTCACGAATTGGTGATGATTCTTTTTGCGCTTTTGACTGTGGGCGGGATTCTATTCCTGATAGTGGTTCCCGATGTTGCCGTTATTGTATTGGACGTGTTGTTTTTTGTACTCTTGGTGCCGTACGTGAAGCATTACTACGGGCTTGAGAACGGGGTACAAAGGTTGTACGACTTGTACGATAAATTGGAAAAATTGTAGGAATGGCGACCCCGCAACGGAGTGCGGGGTGACAGTTCGGAGGCTATGAAAAAAAGCAAGTCCATGGGGACTTGCTTTTTGAAATTTAAAGGGATTCCTTACTTCTTCGGGGTGATGAATTCAAGCCCACCCATGTACGGACGCAGCACTTCAGGAATCTTGAGGGAGCCGTCTTTCTGCTGGTAGTTGTCGCAGATGCCGACCATCACGCGCGGAGTGGCGAGGCCAGAACCGTTAAGCGTGTGGAGGTAGACGTTCTTGCCGTTGACCTTCGTCTTGATGTTGGCGCGGCGTGCCTGGTAGTCTTCGAAGTTCGAGCAGGAGCTGACTTCAAGCCACTTCTTTTCGACCGGAGCATAGACTTCGAGGTCGTAGCACTTGGCGGCGCCGAAACCGAGGTCGCCCTTGCAGAGTGCCAAGCGGTGGTAGGGGAGGCCGAGCTTTTCGAGAAGCTTTTCACCGAAGCGGGTGAGTTCTTCGTGGTCTTCGTAGCTGTGTTCCGGATGGGCGAAGTAAACCATTTCCACCTTGTTGAACTGGTGCAAGCGGAGAAGGCCGCGGGTGTCCTTGCCGTAGCTGCCGGCTTCACGGCGGAAGCAGGCGGAGTAAGCGCAGATGCGTTTCGGAAGTTCAGATTCCGGAATCACTTCGCCAGAGTAGAGGTTGGTGAGCGGGACTTCTGCAGTCGGGATGAGGAACAGGTCGTCATCCTTGTCGCAGCGGTACATGTCTTCTTCGAACTTCGGGAGCTGACCCGTGCCGCGCATGGTGTTGCGGGTAACGAGGTACGGCGGAGTGAATTCTTCGAAGCCTGCCTTCTGGTGTTCATCGAGGAAGAACTGGATGAGGGCGCGTTCGAGGCGAGAGCCGAGACCGCGATAGACCGGGAAGCCGGAACCGGAAATCTTGGCACCGCGTTCGAAGTCAAAAATGCCAAGGCGTTCGCCGAGAGTCTTGTGATCGACGCGGGCGAAGTCATCGTTCTTGGTGTAGTAGTCAAACGGGATCGGACCGTCTTTTTCGACAACGTTGTCCGAACTGTCCTTGCCTTCCGGAGAACGCGGAGCGATGTTCGGAACGTGCATGAGCATTTCGGTCTGCTTGTAATCGAGTTCCTTGAGCTTCTTGTCGAGTTCGTCAATCTTGTTGCCGAGTTCGCGTGTGGCGGCCTGGGCTTCATCAGCGTTTTCGCCCTTCTTCTTGAGTTCGCCAATGCGCTTGGACTGGGCGTTGCGTTCACTCTTGAGGCGTTCGACTTCGGTGAGGAGCGGGCGGCGTTCGTTATCGACGGCGAGCACGTCACGAAGGCTTACGGTCGTATATTTCTTTTCGGTTTCAGCAATATAATATTCCGGATTTTCACGGATGTTGAAAATTTTTTACGCGGTAAAAGATAGAAAAGTAGGAAGTAGGAAGTAGGAAGTAGGAAGTAAAATTTTAACGAAAACCGATGACTAATAGTTTGCGACTATTAACCAAAATCTGCCAACTAGAATCCGCCAACAAAATTTTACTGGATGGGGCTAAGCACTAAGCTCTATTAACTAGTAACTCATAACTAGTAACTCACAGCACAACGTCTCTGTTGTTTGTCTTTACATCGGTAATTTATCGGGATATGTTGTTCCGAAATTTTTCGAATATACATTATAGCTTGGGAAAGGATAAGAACACTGGGTAAACAAAGAATCAAGAGGAGTACAAAAAATGAAAATCCCTTTATTGCTTTTATTAGCAACATCTTTCTCTTTCGCCCAGTGGGGCGGCGGTGGCGGCAAATCCCTTAACGACTACAAAAACATGACAGTTTCTGGCAGACAAATCCACGTCTATGCCCCGTCCAATCTTAAGGACAACAGCCCGTTGCTCATTTCATGCCATGGTATGGATCAGGATCCCAACTACCAGCAGTCCAATACTCACTGGGAAGCGGTTGCCGATACGGCGGGCTTTGTCGTCGTTTATCCGAGGGGTGGAACGGGTATGAGTACTTGGGATATCCAGGGCGATAAGGATACCAAGTGGATGACCGAAATTATAGCCCAGATGCAAAAGGACTACAAAATCGATACCAAGCGCGTGTATCTATCGGGCTTCTCGATGGGCGGTATGTTCACTTACCATTCCATGAGCAAGATTGCAGATAAAATTGCAGCGTTTGCTCCTAC
Organism: Fibrobacter succinogenes; assembly: GCF_902779965.1. Lineage (NCBI taxonomy): Bacteria > Pseudomonadati > Fibrobacterota > Fibrobacteria > Fibrobacterales > Fibrobacteraceae > Fibrobacter > Fibrobacter succinogenes. The sequence goes on from NZ_CACZDK010000034.1 coordinate 22,301, forward strand.
GTCTGGTACGAATGTGTTCGGTGCCTCGAAGGCTCAGCGCCCGGTTCCTATCATTCATCCGCATGGAACTAACGACGATGTATTGAATTACAGTCAGGTTGAAGGTTTTATCAAGAATTACCGCGATCAGTTCCATTGCCCGTCTCAGGCTGAAGAGCAAAAGAATTATCCCAATGCAGAAAACTCTGGTGCTACTATGTACACCTGGGGCCCTTGCGATGAAGGTGTTTATATCAAGCACTTGAAGCTCCCTGGCCGTGGCCATAGCCCTTCCAAGGCGGATGTTTCGGACATCTGGAATTTTGTAAAGGAATGGACTGTGGATGGTAAAATTGGTGCGGCTCCGAAAATTGAAGTGCCGACGGATAGAGACTCTGTGTTTAACGGTTCCTTCTCGGATTCGCTTGAACTTGCTGGCTGGACGCTGAACAAGAACAGCGGTGATGCCTCTTTGAAGTTTACTGACGGAAAGGCCGAAATCGCAGTGACTAAGAAGGGTTCCAAGGCTAGCGATATTCAGGTGGTTCAGAACGGTTTCCATTTCGAAAAGGGGCAGGGTTACAAGCTCACGTTTGATGCATCGGCTTCTGCAACAAGGACTCTCGAAGTGAATATTGGAAAGAATTCCGGTTCGAAGAGCTATTTGGATTCTGCGGTGACGTTCGATCTCGGCTCTGACAAGAAAAACTTCGAAGTTAAGTTTGTCATGAGGGAATCTACCGATAAGAATGGTCGCGTGGCCTTTAATGCAGGGCTTGCAACGGGTAGCGTGTTCATTGACAATGTGGTGCTGACCAAGATTGATTCAAGCGAAGTGGGCGGTAAGACCAGCATTGCAAACGGCAGGGTTTTGCTCTCCAGCGAAAGAACGTTCAGCGTTTACGATACGAAGGGTTCTTTTGTATGTAAATTGAAAACACACATGTGTGATGTTCAGATGAAACTGAACTCGATGAATCTTGAAAAGGGCTTGTACGTTGTAAAGGACGGTAGCTATAATCAAGTATTCACTGTGAAGTAATTTAGAATCCGCGAAAGCGGAAAAGTTTTGCAAAGTCCATGGCAATAAGGTTGTCATGGACTTTTTTTTCGATGGCCTGCGGAAAATGTGCGCGGCTTGTGGGGAGGGGGCTTGATATGTGATTAGGAATGCGTTTTGAAATGCAGTTAGGAATGCGTGCGGAACTTCACATGGCGAGTGGGGACGCGGGAATTTTTAGGCGATTGTTTCTGCGAGGAGGGCGAAGGGTTCCGCGTCGGAGATGCGGACGCGAAGCGTTGTTCCCGCTGGGAACGACCCCTGGAGTGCGACGGGGCGGTATGCTGTGTTGCGGGCGATTGTGGTGCCGCTGCGGTAGCCGGGCTTCTCGGTGACCACGGTGCATTCATCGCCGATCCATTTGCGGTTGTTTTCGAGCGCAATCTGCTGGAACGCTTCGGCGAGAATCGCGGAGCGTTCATGCTTGATTGCGTCGGGAACGGCTGCATTACTTGCTTCGAGGCGTGCAGCGACGGTGTTCGGGCGCGCGACGAATCGCGTGATATTGCATACAGTCGGGTGCGTGTCTTTCAAAATGTTCAGCGTGTCGTTGAAATCTGCGGCGGATTCTCCGGGATAGCCAACGATTAAATCGGTACTGAGCGTGAACTTGCTAAAGCGTTTGTTGAATTCGTTGGCTAGTGTTACGTAATCTTGCGCGGTATGGCGGCGGTTCATTGCCTTGAGTACGTTTTCGCTACCGCTTTGCACAGGAATGTGAATGAATTTGTAAATGCGTTCGTCTGTGAAACAATCGAGCAATGCTTCTTGATAGCCGAGCACATGGCGCGGGTTTCCCATGCCGAGTCGGATGCGGTAATTGCCGTTCACGTGAGTAAGGATTCTTTGCGTGAGTTCGGCAAGGTTCGTGCCGATGTCAAAACCGTAGCAGGCGCAGTCTTGGCCTGTAAGCTGGATTTCGAGGCAACCGTCATCGACGAGTGCTTGGACTTGATCGACAATCGCGTTTGGCGCAAAGCTGTGGAGACGGCCCTTGACGAGATGCGTGCTGCAAAAAGCGCAGGCGTCGAGGCAGCCTTCTTCGATGTTCACGATGCCAACGAATGGCGATTCGCGAAGGACGTTCTTGTGGCGATTGATTGCTTTGTCGCGATTGCTGTCCCTGTTGCTTCTATTGCGAGTGCGGTCTTGATCTGCGTTACCCAAATCCACCCTAAATAGCGGGTCTTTTTCGAGATCGGCTAGCGTTGTGAATTGCACTTTCGGGACCGCTCGAATAGCTTCTTCGCGGAAGTCCTTGGGGGCGCAGCCCGTGATGTAAATGGGAACGTTCGGGTAGGCGCTTGCAGTTTTGCGCAGGAGTTTTAGGGCGCCGGAATTTCCTTTGACGGTGCAGACGTTGAGGTAGAATGCTTCGGGCACGGAATTTGCGGCGTTCCCATCATCATTTGCAGCGTTCCCACCGTCATTTGCGGCGATCCCATTTGCATTCGCGGCTTCTCCGACAGGGCGTTCTGGAAATTCAAACGTAACTTCGGATTTTCTGGAGAGGAGGCGCGCTATTTTTTCACCGTCGCCGAAGTTTGCGGCACAGCCTTGGCTTAAGACGACGATCATTTGGTGAATTTTTCCAGCGTGATGCCGGGGTAATAGTGAGTTAGAATTTGTATGTAACTCTGGCCTGCCTGAGCGCGAGCGCGAGCGCCCATTTGGCAGAGTCCAACGCCATGCCCGAATCCCTTGCCTTTAAGAATCCACTGGTTTCCGCTGCGATGGATGCGAAAAAAACAGGAGGGGAGGATAGTACCGCCGCGCTTGAACAGCCAGCGGATTTTGTCCGCCTTGGCGGTGAATTTCCCGTTGTTTGTCGAGATTTCGAGTATGTGGATGCGGCCGCTCTTGAGCGTGTCTAAAATGCTAATGGAATGGATGTTCGAAAAGCTCGGAACGTTTGCTTTGGCTTCTTTAGCGTTTGTCTGGAATAAATCACATAGCTCGTCTTCGGTAAATTCGCGGGTCCATTCGGTGTAATTCGATTCTCTGCACCAGGGCGTTCCATCGGGGCGAAGGTCGGGCTTGCTTTGTAGATAAGGGTGGTCGGGGCGGCCCCAGGTGACAACGCCTTCGGTTTGGCCTCCGCAAGTCGAGTGATAGTAAGCCGTGATGAATTCGCCGTTGTAGGTCATCACGACGCCTTCGGTTTCACGTACGGATTTGTCTGTAATTTCGGTTGAGCTGTGGAGGCCTTTGTAAACCTGGTCGCGGGTGTCTGCGTAAACATCGAAGCCTTGATTTTTGCGGCTTCCGAAGTGCTTGTATGCGTAGGTGCGTGCGGCGACAGCTTGTGCCTTGAGCGCTTCGAATTTGGATTCGTCGAGCTTGCCGATTTCGTAGGGAACGACGCCTCGCAAGTATTCTTCGATGTCGATGATGTTGATGGCGTTTACTTTATTACCATTGGCGGAAACGACAAATTCGCCTTCGTAGCAGGCTTTACCGAGACCAGCCTTGTCGGTGGCGATGGCGATACATTCGCCAGGTGCAGAACCTGTGGCTTTGAAAACGCGGCGGTCGGCGGTCTGTTGGCGTTTCGCTTTAGTCTTGATTTTGAGTTTGCCTTTTACGGCTGTGATGTGCAATTCTTCGTTCTTGTGATGAACGAGGATGCTTGGCACGCCTACAAAAACGCCCACTTGGATAGGGCGATTGAGCTCATTTGAAATTTTTTGGGGAACAATGGTTTGCTCGGAAACGCTGCTAGTTTCAATCGGTTCTAGTTCTCTCGCATGTGACGGAGGTGCAAAAGTCAATGTCGCCAAGGTGAGTGGCGACATTGCTAGCGCTAAAACTGAAAGTAGCCGGCGAAGCCTCATGAACCTTATTTTTTCTTGAGCTTTGCTTGCGTTTCTTTGGCCATCTTGCGGAGCTTGGATTGGTTCATCGTGCGGTCCGATGTCGAAATTTTATCGACAAAGAGGTCGCCGTTCAGGTGATCGCATTCGTGCTGGATGCAGCGCGCGAACAGGCCTTCACAGTTGTGAATTTCCTGAGCTTCGCCGTTGATGTCGAAGAATCGCACCGCAACTTTATCCGGGCGGACTACGTTGCAGAAAATATCCGGGAGCGAGAGGCAGCCTTCATCGTAGTCGGTGGGCTTGGCGTCCGGTTCAGCTTCCCATTCGGGGTTGAACATGATGTAGGGGCGCGGTTCCTCTTCGTCGGGGATGGCGGTGTCGATTACCACGAGGCGGATGTTCTTGCCGATTTGCGGTGCGGCAAGTCCACAGCCAGGAGCTTCGTACATGGTTTCGAGCATGTCTTTGGCGAGCTGGCGGAGTTCCGGCGTGATTTCGGTGATGGGTTCGCACTTTTTGCGAAGCACCGGGTCACCGTAAATTCTGATGGGGAGAATGGCCATGATTACTTCTTTTCTTCGACCTTAGCGGAAAGGTCGTTGTTGAGGACGCGGAGAATGGCTGCCTTTTCCAATTCGATGGTGGAGGTGCCAGTGCGGAGCGTGATGATGTTTTCTTCCATGCTAGCGATGGTGCCGATGATGCCTGCGGCGGTCATGACCTTGTCGCCCTTCTTGAGCTGCTTGCGCATGTCGTCCATCTGCTTCATTTCCTTCTGCTTCGGGCGGATGAAGAAGAGCCACATCACCACAAAGAGGAGAATGAGGGGGAGGAAGCTAGCGAGAGCGCCCGGCTGTTCGGGCTGTGCTGCGTCCTGTGCAAATGCGGCGATGGAAGAAAGAGTCACGAGAAGTGCAGAAAGTTTCATAATAAACCTTTTGGGGGGTGAATGTTTTTTTGCAACGAAAAATAGAAATTTAGACGAGAGAGTAGAGCCGAAAAATAAGGGAATGATGTCTAAAAACCGCTTCCGTCTAAATAGTCACTGGATCCTATCGCGTTGGCTTACGCCTTGCTCCAGGATGACGATTCAATCAATGCTGCTCCCCACTCATTATTGACAGCTCACTGCTCACACCTCAAAGCGAGCTTGCGAGCGACCTCATGCCTCATACCTCTTTCGTCTTTCGTCTGTAGCCGCGTGGTTCGGCAAGCTCACCAACCTAAGCGGCGTTCTTTCGTCTAATTACCCACTAACCACTAACTTTTTGTCCAGCAGTGGATAAATGCGGTTGAGTTCGAGTAGGTTCAGCAATCTGTCGAAATCGGCTGAGAATTTTTCGATGAATTCTAGCCCTGGCAAATCGTTATTTTTTGTAGCTGTTGGCGGGAGTGTTTGTAGCAATCGCTTTTGCAGGAGCGTTTCAAGGCTATGCTTGGTAAGCGTCATTCCGTGCATGGAATGTTTTGTTTGGGCGGCTAGATCAGTCGTTTTTACTGCGATAAATCCGTTTTCGAGTAGCTCGCCTTTTTCACTTGCCGTTTTGGTAAAAGCCGTGAGTATCGCTTGCTCGGTGAGCGAAAGAATATAATGCGACGAGTTCTTGTAGATTGCTCGAAGCCGGAGCATGTCGTAAAGAAGCTTGATGAGCGTTTCGTTTTCGAGGGTGAGTGATTCAGCCTGTAAACGGATGAGCCTAAAGTCCTGCAAAATTAGTAATAGTTTGTATGTTTCCAACGAAGATAAATTCGAAAAATTCTTGAGCTCGTTTTTAACGTCTTTTATATAAATTAATTTTTCGTTGGATTTTGCAAGGATGAATAAAAGCGAAGGAAAAGATGTTATAAATTCTTTCTTGCGTTTATTTTCTTGGGCGATGTTGTTGCGCTGCGTCAAAAAAGAAATGATGGACTTCATCCAAATGGGTTGTTCGGCCATCGTTTCGTTGAATAACGTTTGCGGGATGACTTCTATTTCGCATTCTTCTTCGGCGCGAACCGTGTATTCTAGGGGCTCGCCATCGACAAGGCTGAGTTCCCCAAATGTGGATCCCGGTCCCAGATTTTTTGTGTGGGTTTCGTTTTGCTCATCCTTGAATGTAGCAACAAGGGTACCCTTTTTGACAATGTAGAAGGAGTGCGGAGTATCTCCTTGCATACAAAGAATTTTCCCGGCTTCGATATTCATTAGACGGTTCCCTTGATGTTTGGTTCGTACTTCAACGCTGTTTCGAAATAGTTTATTTTCGCAAGATCAAGAGAAAGAAGGTGATTTCCCTTTTCGACAAACCACTCGAATTGCTGAATCTGGAGCCAATCTGCGACACTCATTTCGAAATGGCGTTCCTTGAAAAACGCAATCCAGTCCGTTGAATCTTTGGATGTTCCGTTTTCTAAAGTCGAAAGCAGAACGAGAATTCTTTTTTGCTGGAGCGTGAGGCAGAACGGGAGCCATGGCTTGTCCAGATCTTTTGCCTTCTGGTAGTCGGCAAAAATTCCGAGAAGGTCCGCATTGGGGATGGAGAGGCAAGATTTGTCTCCATGGAAAACAACCAATTTGCGGCGGATCAGAGCCTTGAGCGCTTCAGTTGCTGTGGGTATGGGTGTCTTGGTAAGCCACGAAAATTCTTGCAGTAGCGCTTTTGTCTGTAAAAATTCGTCACCTTTGAAGAATTTGCAGAAAGAGGCTAGGCTTGCAAGCGGATTGTTCGTTTTTGCCGAACGCATGGATTCGTTAATCCTTCGCGTTCTTGCTGAAATCGCTTTGATGACCGCCAAAAGCCATACGGGAAGGCTCTTGAGCTCGGATTCCATGCATTCATCGTTGATGATTGTGATGGAGGAATCGACCGTAGCTTGAAAAATGTAGCGCACGGGTTCGCGTTCAAGAAGCGCGCCAACGCCGACAAGGTTGCCGGGGTGGATCTTGAATGCGACCTTGTTATTTTCTTTGGGGTCAAGCGCAACAAGCTCACCTTCGTTTAATAGGATGATTTTCTTGTCTTCATCCTGAGGTGAGGATACAACAAAACCCGCCTTCACGCGGAGTTGCGTGGGCGGGATAAGTTTTTTTCGGGAATCCCCCGTAACCATCGGGAAATAACCGCCTTCGAAGCCCGGTTAATTAAGCCTGACGTTCTTCGATACGTGCAGCCTTACCACGGAGGTCGCGCATGTAGTAAATGCGAGCCTGGTGGACCTTGCCGGAGCGTTCGACAACGATGGAGTCGATGCGCGGAGAGTTGACCGGGAAGATACGTTCGACAGCAACGGAACCAGACATCTTGCGGACCGTGATGGACTTGCCGATGCCAGAGTTCTTCTGCTGAATAACGACGCCCTTGAACGGCTGGATACGTTCCTTCGTACCTTCGATAACCTTGACGTTAACGGTAACGGTATCGCCGGCGCGGAATTCCGGAAGGTCGGTCTTCAAATTTTCATTCTGGATTGCTTCAATGTTCAGGGACATAATGTGTACCTCGTTATTATTTGTCGCCAAATGTAGTATTTATTTCAAGATTTTTAAAGATGTCGGGACGTCTTTCTTTCGTTCTTTTTAACGATTCTTGGCGTCTCCACTCAGAAATGTTCTTGTGATGACCCGAAAGCAGCACTTCGGGCACCTTTTTTCCTTCGAATTCTTCGGGACGGGTGTAGACCGGCCAACCCAAAACGCCTTGCGCGAAGGAGTCGGTTTCGCCAGATTCCTTGTGTCCCAAAGCTCCGTCCAACAGTCGCACTACGGCGTCCGTGACGAGCATCGCCGGAAGTTCGCCACCGCTTACAACAAAGTCTCCGATGGAAATTTCCATATCGACCTCGGTCTGGCGGATTCGGTCATCAATCCCCTTGTAGTGTCCGCAGACGAGAACAAGGTGATTTTCTTGAGAGAGTTCTTTGGCAATCTTGTGTGTGAAAGGGACGCCATCTGCAGTGAGATAGATGACTTTACCGCCATCTTCCTTGACTCCGGTGCTGCGAATCGCCTTGGCTAGCGGTTCGGGACGGAGTACCATGCCAGGTTCGCCACCGTACGGGACGTCGTCTACCTGCCCGTAGGCGTTGATGGCGAAATCTCGTAGATATACCGTGTTGAACTCAAACAAACCTTTTGCCTGTGCACGGCCCATGATGGAACTCTTCATGGGTGCAAACATTTCGGGGAAGATGGTGATGCAGTCGATCTTCATCGTTCCTCCGGGCAAAGGGATTTTAAATAGTCGCTATCGCAAACGATGAACTTTCCGTCTTCGTTGATTTCCTTGACGCAATCATCAATCCAGGGGGCGAGGATGGACTTGCTGCTGAATTCTGACTGCATGGAGAGGTCGAACTTGATATGGAATGCATCGACCGTCATCAGTTCTTGCACTTCGAGGACTTCGCCAACATCGCGACCGTCTTCGGTGTGGACGCGGAAACCTTCAAGGTCGTCAATGTAGTATTCGCCTTCGGGGAGCGGGAGACGTTCGGATTCTGGAATCATGACGTCGCCATTGACGAGGACCGCTACGGATTCTGGGGTATCGAATCCCTTGAACTTCAAGTGCCAAAGCGTATTGGCTACTTTGGCGTCTTCTAGGGTAAGTTCTACAATTTCGCCATTCCTCTTTTTGACGCGCACGTCTTTAAGGCTTTTGCAGCGAGTCAGGTCGTGGGTCAGGGGCATTGCCTTGATGTAGCCCTTGACGCCATGCGCACGCATGAGCTGGCAGACGGTGATGTATTCTTGAGAGTCCATTTTAGTGGAAAGACGAGAGACTAGAGACGAGAGATGGGTGTTTGTGGTTTGCTAAAGAAAAAAGTCCCGTGCATGTGCACGAGACTCTTCTTTAAAGGCGTGATTAAGCCTGTGCTTCTTCAGCGGCCGGAGCTTCAGCAGCTGCCTTGGCAGCCTTTTCAGCTTCGAGACGAGCCTGAGCCTTCGGGCTCAACTTGCGCTGCTTGGACTTGATTTCGCGAGCGACCGGAGCCTTGCCTTCGATGGAGCGGTTGGCCTTGAGGTCGTGGAACAAGTCGGAGATACCGGTCTTCTTGAGGAGGGACTTGACGGTGTCAGACGGCTGAGCACCAACAGAGAGCCACTTGAGAACCTTTTCCTGTTCGAAGCGGATTTCCGGCTGCTTGAGGTTCGGGTTGAAGAAACCGACCTGTTCGATAAAGCTATCGTCGCGAGCCTTGCGGTTGTCGATGACGACGATGCGATAGATCGGGTTGTGACGCTTGCCGAAGCGGGCGAGACGGATAACAGTTGCCATTTTATACCTCTTTATGGGGTTCCCGAAAATTCGGGGTTTTGTTCTTTTGATGCCAAATATAGCAAACTTGCTTTTGTGTGTAAAGGACGGCAATGAAAAAAAATCCGTCATTTACTTATAAAGTAACTTTTAAGTAGGGCGGAAAGTGCCAAAAAATGGCGAAATTTTTGTGAAAATGGCGATTTTGAATGTGCGGAAAAAGCCCCGGAAATACGGGGCCTGAATGAATTTTTTGATTTAAAAAGCTTTATTTTCCGTCAATATTCCGCTTGAATAGGGTTTAGAATGTCGCTATGGGTTCGATTTGGGGCGAATTCTGCATGCCTCGATTGATTGCGAGGCAAATTCATTCCAATATTTGTCGTGGTAATTGTAAAAATAATGGGGCTTAAGGTATTGTCTCGAATCTTTCGAGGGATCGTCTTGAGATGGGCTTGGCTCTATTTTTACATTGCAGACGATTTTTGTTTCTGTTTCTTCCGTGATATCGCCGAATTCGGCTTTGCAAGATTTCTTGAATTGCGTTTTAGATTGGCGGTACATTTCGGTGTCGAAAAGCGGGTTTGTCCATGTTTTCTTGATGATGTTGTTGTGCAAAGAAACGGAATATGAAATGGTATCTGTTTCGGTTTCGCACATGATTACATTGACAAAGCCGTTATAGGCGAGTGCTGCTGTTCCGTGTTCTAATTGGATTCGCATCGGCAAGCACCAGAAGGGATTGTCAGGATAATCCGGGTGGTTTTCGTCACACCAATAATCTACTGCAATGCCATTACTTATCGGGTTCCCGTTTAGCCAACTTTCGAGTGTTTCTAGATCGTTATCGGGAACGATTATCATAGGTGAAGTGGATGCGGGTGGAATTGAAGTGGAGTCTTGTTGTGAATTGAGGCGAATCTGTTTGATGTCGTCTTTTGGGCTTATGGCGACAGATGCTTCCGGTGCTGTCGATGAACTTGACGAGCACGCGGCGAGCATGAGTGTTGCTGCTCCAACGATTGTTCCTGTGATTGATTTGGTGATGTTTTTCATGGTCTCCTCCATTTTTTGATAGGTTATACTTCCTAACGGGTCAGAACATTGAAATTCTGACTCATTTGTTTGTCATCCTATCGGTGCAATTTCGTCCTAGAGCATCGCGATAGAATTCGTTAAATGATTCTGTTATTCTCTACAGACTTTTATAATCTGCGTTCCGTACTTTTCCCAGTTTGGGTCGGTGTATTGCGTTGTTTTTGCTGTTATGGAATTTTCTTTGGTTGGTGTTAGCTTGCAATTGTAGCGTCGTTGTCCTTTTGAGACTTTTTCTGTTTCCTCGATGAACTCCCCGTTTTCGAGAATGCAATCATCTTCAAAATTTTTGGCGATTGATGTTGCCGAGGAATCAGGAATGGTGATTGTTTTTTGTATAAGCGAACTTGTCACTTGGACCATGTACGCAAACCACGTTTCATCTGTTTCGCAACTGATAGCGGCGACATAAGCAATTTCAAGGTGCCGCAATGTTCCGTGTTCGGTCTTTACTCCTGTAAGTAAACTTGTATGTTGTGCAGATGTGTCTAGATTAATGATTATATCGTGTATGGGCGTGGGGGTTAGGAGATTAAAGTTTGCCTTGGAATCGACGATAAATGTTTTTTCACCTTGGAACCAGATGGCCGATGCGCTGTCGACTGCGGCATCGATTTGTGCCGTGATGGCGTTCGGCTGTTCGTCTGTACCTGCGGAGTTTTCGTTTCCGCAGGCGGCGAGGGCGGTGATTGTGACTGACGAGAAAGCGACCGTTATAAGACTTGCAAATGTGGCTTTTGCGCGGGACAAAATTTTTGCGGGTTTCATAATCAATTCTCCTATACTTTGTCTGTCAGCGGGAAAAGTTGCAAGTTAAGGCGGTAAACTTGATCGATTTTCTTGCATTCGTTGGCGAGGGTAATGACGCGTTTGCGGCAGTTGTTGACTTCTTCGGAAATGCGCGCGAATGTTGGGGCGTCGATGCCCATGGTAACTCCCGAAATGTTCCTTTCGTTCACGTCGATTTTGTCGATGGCTTCTTTCGCGAGGTCGGTCATATCGCGGTGCATCGTGCGGAGCGCGAGCGGGATGGCTTCGGACGAACCTGTGATGGCTTTGTCCGTTTGCTGGTAAGTGTTTTCGCCTGTTTCTGCAAGGAACTTTGCCTTGGTGAGCATCGCGAGCGAATCGCGGACTTGTTGTGCCGTGAAGGCGTGCTTGATTTTCTTTGCGATTTCAAGCGGGAGGGCGCCTGGCATCAAGGGCGCGAGTTCTCGGACAATGGAATTTATGGCAGATTCGTAGTAAGCGAAAGTGTCGGCATCGATCACGCGGGCGTTCTGTTCTTTTGCAATGCGGGTGAGGTCTGCGAAGGCTGCTTTTTTCTTCTCGTCGTTTGTGGCATTCCCGAATTCGACCATCTTTTCGAAGTACGTGAGTTCAAAGCCCGAAAGTTTCATCGCGGCAGCGACACGCGGTAGCCCAACGCGGCTGAGTGAAGTTTTGCCTTCGCAAACGAGCTTGAGATACGATGGCGAGGCGAATCCGGCGTCCTTCGAAAATTCTCGCCAAGTAAAACCGGACTTCTTGCGTTCTTCATAGAAGTCCTGCATGTAGCGGCGGTAATCTTGATATTCGGTTATCGGTTTCATGAGGTTAGGTAATAGGTATTAAGTGTTTGGTTTAGTCATCCTGGAGCTGTCATTCTCGACCGAAGGGAGGGAAACCATTATTTCCCGTATCGCTCTTGTGTAGGGAAACCATAATTTCTTGATTATAATATAGCTCTAGAAAACTTGAAAGTCAATAGTTTGTGATACAAAAACTTTGAAATTTTGCAGAAAAATGAATAAATTTTAGTTTTAATAAAATTTTATTCTGTAAATGAAACAAAAACTTTTGCAAATGATACAAGAGGATTGTATGCAAAAAAAGTCCGCTTGCTTTTGCAAACGGACCTTTTAAAATGCGTATGGGCTGCGCGATTCTCGCGTTTGCGAAATGCGCGGCTCTTGTGAAGAAATGCGCGTTTAAAATGCTCGCGTAAAATGCGCGGCGCCTATCTCTTCTTTTTCTTGTTCTTGTCTTTAGGCGGGGTGTAGTTCGAACCAATCGTACCGCCGTTGTTCTGGCGCTTGGCGAAATCGCCGACCTTCTTGAACATTTCCTTCATGCTTTCGTACTGCTTGAGGACTGCGTTCACGCGGGCGGCATCCGTGCCGGAACCCTTTGCGATACGGGCCTTGCGGCTACCGTCGATAATCTGCGGTTTCTTGCGTTCCTTCGGCGTCATTGAGCTGAGCACCGCTTCCACATAGACCAACTGCTTTTCGTCAATCTGGTCGAGCGGGAGCTTGTTGAGTCCCGGGATGAGGCTCAAAATGTCCTTGATGCGGCCAAGCTTCTTGATGGTGCGGAGCTGCTTCAAAAAGTCGTTCAAGTCGAAGGTGTTGTTGAGAATCTTTTTCTTGAGGTCCTTGGCGTCCTTTTCATCGATGACCTGCTGCGCCTTTTCCACGAGGCTGACCACGTCGCCCATGCCGAGGATTCGGCTTGCCATGCGGTCCGGGTGGAAAAGGTCAATTTCGTTCAGCTTTTCGCCAACACCGATAAAGCATATAGGCACGCCCGTCATCTTCTTGATGCTGAGCGCAGCACCGCCGCGGGTATCGCCATCCATCTTCGAGAGGCAGACGCCCGTGAAGTTCAGGCGGTTCCAGAACGTTTCGGCGACATTCACCGCTTCCTGACCGATCATCGCATCGGCGACGAACAAAATTTCGTCCGGATGAACCGCGTCGCGGGCCTTTTCAAGTTCCTGCATCAACTCTTCGTCAATCTGCAAACGTCCTGCCGTATCGTAAATCACGAGGTCAAAACCGTTGTCCTTAGCATACTGGTAGCCGTGCTTGATGATTTCGACCGGATTGCCCTGGCCTTCGTCATAAACCGGAACGCCGATGGACTTGCCGAGCACCTGCAACTGCTTGATAGCTGCCGGACGGTAGACGTCAGCGGCGACGAGGAGCGGTTTCCTCTTCTTCTTGCTGCGCATCCAGAGAGCAATCTTGCCTGCGAAAGTCGTCTTACCCGAACCCTGCAGACCAACCATCATGATGCCCACCGGAGACGGTGCGGAAAGATTGATTTCCTTAGTTTCGCCACCCATGACGGCCACAAGCTCGTCGTGGATAATCTTCACAATCTGCTGACCCGGGGTCACGGAATTGAGCACCTCGGCGCCCATGGACTTTTCCTTGACAGACTTCACAAAGTCGCGGGTCACGTTGAAGTTCACGTCGGCAGCGAGGAACGCACGACGCACCTCACGCAGCGATTCCGCCACATTTTCTTCGGTAAGTTTGCCCTGCCCACGCAGGTTCTTGAGAGTATTTTCTAGAGAATCAGTCAGCTGTGAAAACATAGTGGGTCAAATTTAGTAAAGTAGGAAGTAGGAAGTAGGCGGTAGGAAGAAAATGTACGCGAAAATGCTTGTAACTGAGTCGTTTTGGAGCTAGTATCCTTGAAGACGTCATCCTGAACGCGAAGCGTGAAGGATCTAGTATTTTTTAAGAGGGAAGGGAGAAGTCTCTCCCTCGCTTCAGCCACGGCTTCCGCTACCCACTCTAGCGGGCTTCAGACGCCAGCCCGCAACGCCTGGCTTGAAAGTCTCGTTAGAAACGAGAATGTTCTTTACTTTATTTTAAACAAAATCTTATTGTATTTGTTTCAAAGTTTGTTTTTATTTGTGTTGCTAGGAAAAATGATTATTCAAATGTGTATCGTGAAAAAATTGATGGATTATTTCCCTACTAAATAATTTCTGAAGTGTATAATATGAATATAGCAGGCCGTGTGAACGACCTGCTGTTTTTACGTATGGGTGATTTATTTCGTTAAAACCTGCCAAAACTTCGGTCCCTTGCGCGCTCATAGATCCGAAGAACCTTGCCAAGTATCAGAAAATGTACAAGTACGCTTATCTTTTGAGCGATGGCGTTTTCAAGATTGTATTCACGGAGGAAAAGTCGCATTCGCTTCTTATTTCGCTGTTGAATGCGATGCTTGACTTGCATGGTGGCGATGCCATCGGGGAAATTTCGCTGGAAATGCAGGAATTCCCGGGTATTTTCAATAAGAAAAACTGTATTGTCGATATCATTGGCACGACCAATGCTGGCGAAAAAGTTCTTGTTGAAATTCAACAGCAAAAGGACAAGTTTTTCAAGGATCGCGTAGAATACTATGTCTCTCGTGTTATTGAAAATCAGGTCCATAAGAGCGAAAAATTCGAATTGCCGCATATCTATTTTCTTGGGCTTCTGGATTTTGAACTTTTTCCGGAAGAAGAACATGAATACATCCATCATGTCGATGAAATGTGTCACGGCAAGAAGTTTTTTCCGAAGATTCAGAAGGTATTCGTGGAAATCGAAAAGTTTTTCAAACTCGAAAAATTGGGATTTACTAAGGATGACGAGTCTGATGCCGCTCAGTGGCTCCGTGCTATCAGTGTTGTTATCAAGGAAGAACCTACTCCTGAAAAAATTATGCAGAATGAAACGTTTAGGCGGTTGCTTGAATCGGTGAAATTGATTAATTTTGCAGAAGAAAGCCTTTTAAGGCGAGCGTCGCGAGAACTGCTTGCAGATTCTCATGACCGAGCCGCCATAGGATTGCACAAAGTGCAACTTTTCAACTGCGAGGTAAAGAAAATGACGGATATGATGGCTGAACGCGAAAACGCTTTTGCCGAAGGCAAGGAAGAAGGCCGTGCCGCCGGTTTTGCCGAAGGCCGTGCAGTTGGCTTTGCTGAAGGGGCTTCTGCTGAGCGGATGAAGGCGGATCAGGAAAAACGCCAAATGGCGAAAAGTCTCAAGGAACAGAATGTAGATGTTTCTATAATCGCTAAATCGACAGGTTTTTCTGAAGAGGAAATTCGCAGTTTGTAGCTGAAATTCAGTTTTTAAGAATGCAAAAAAGCAGGCCGCGCGAACGACCTGCTTTTTTTGTCGTTTTTCTCGAAAATGCTAAATCTTTGGGACTTTGCCTCGAAGCCTGATTAGGTTTACTTGACTTTGGGTACCCAAAAGAAAATTATCCAGTAGAAAAATTATTTTTCTACTAAATAATTTTTAGAATATCTTCGGGAAGATAAGTTATGCAGTCTGCCTTCTTTGAGGGTTTCTCTTTTAAAAATAGAGCGTATGTTATTTTTTGATATTTGCTAGCGAATGGGAGCTTTTCTGTTTTTCGTTTTAAGTCTTCGAGTAATCGTTCGGCATTTTCGCTTGATGTCCACTTGCATTCGCCAATAAGCAGCGTTTTTTTGTCGATGCTTTCTGCGACTACATCTAATTCAATTCGCTCTGTTTTGCTTACATTGCCCCACCATCTGGAGGCAACATTGAATATTGTGCCGTCAATTTCGTTTCCTGTTACGGATTGTCGACAAAGGCGTTCCCAACATGCGCCTTCGAATTCTGCCATGTGCTGGTGAATGATTTTTTCAACGGATTCGATTCGCCCAAGTTCTAAAAGGGATCGGTATGGATTTATGAACCTGTAGAAAAAGTTCATAAATGGATCGGACAAATGGTAAATTCCATGTTTGCTGCTTTTGGGGTTTTCGCCGAAGGGAATTTCACGCTCAATTAGCTGCATTTTCACCAATTTTTGGAGAGGTGCGCTCAATGTAGCTGCATTTTTTTCTGCTCGTGCCGCAATTTCCGAAAGTCTGTTTGCCCCATTCCCAATGATGCCTAGCAAGGTCGATGCCTGCACCAAATCACGCATATCGTCGCGTAGAATATGCATGGGTTCGTCGTGTAAAACTCCGTAGGGCGATAAAGCCATTTCGCGGAGAGCCTCGTTAAAATTACGGTATTGTTCGCGTAATTCCCAATAACGGGGGACTCCTCCCCATACAGAATATTCCTTGACTGCGTCTTTGGCAGTAATTTTTAATGCGTTAGGCAAATAAGAAATAGAGATAGGTGTAAGTCTCAGTATTTCGTTTGCTCGACCGTATAATGGCGATTTTGCATCCAAGGCTATGTCGAACATCATCTGTTGTGAAGAACCGCAAATGATTAGGTTGAAATTCAGAGATTTTTCGTCAATGAGTTTCTGTAATATTGAAGGCAGGGCTTCACATGATTTTACAAGATATGAAAATTCGTCGAGACAAAGTGTTGTGCCTTTGTCGCAACGTTGGTTGAATGTCCTGAATAAAGATTCCCAATCGGGGTAAACGACAGCGTCGAATCCTTCGTATTTCGTGGCTATTGCCATTGCTAAAAAGCGTTTTTGGGTGGATTCTTCAGAACGATCTGCCATGAAGTAGATGTCATCTTTTTTGAGTACGCGTTTTAAAAGCGTAGATTTACCCAATCTGCGGCGTCCGTAAACAACGATAAAGGACAATTCTTTTTGAGAAAGGGCCCTTGTCAATATTTTCGTTTCTTCAATGCGGTCAAGAAATTTCATACCCATAATATATAATTATTTAGTAGAAAAATTATTTTTCTACTAAATAATTTTTGACGTTTCGTGAATAAAAAAAGGGACAGGTTGAAGTAACCTGTCCTTTGTGCGTTTATGTATCGAAATTTTACAGCTTTTGTCCGGGATTCCAGTAGTCGGTGGGTTGCTCGACGCCGCATTCTTTTGCGATGTAGACGGGTTCGAGGCCTTTCTTCTTTTGGTCGGTGTAGTTCTTGAGTGCCTTGATGGCGATTGGCGAGAGTATCAAGATGACGGGGATGTTCACGAGGACCATGAGGCCTTGGCAAAGGTCTGCGCTGTCCCAGGCGAACGATGCGCTGGAGGTGGCACCTAAGAAGACGATGGCGGTCGCGATGGTCTTGAATACGTTGCGGATTTTCTTTGTGGGGCGTCTGTTCAAGATGAAGCGGAGACAGCCTTCGGTGTAGTAGTAGTTGCCGATGAGTGTGGTGTAGCCAAAGAGGCACATGGAGAATGTGATGAAGATGGCGCCGTTGCTGCCGAGAACGGAGGCGAGAGACTTTTGTACGTAAATGATTCCCGAGATGTCCTTGCTGGGCTCGATGTTAGTTGAGAGGCACATGAGGGCTGTGGCGGAGCAGATGAGGAGCGTGTCGATGAATACGGAGAGTGATTGCACGAGTCCTTGCTTGACGGGGTGCGAGACGCTTGCGCTTGCGCTCGCGTTCGGGGCGGAACCCATGCCTGCTTCGTTGGAGTAGAGACCGCGCTTGATGCCGTACATGATGCAGCTTCCGGCGAAGCCGCCGAATCCTGCGTCAAATGAGAATGCGTTCTTGAAGATCGTGCCGAACATGGCAGGGACGTTTGATATGTTGTATATGATGATGCCGAAGGCAACGAGAACATAGATGGTTCCCATGAAGGGGACGAGGTAACTTGTGATGGTAGAGATTTTCTTGGCGCCTTCCCAGATGCAAAATGCGAAAAAGGCTGCTAAAATAAAGCCGACGATGAACGGTGTGGATGCTTTGTCGTAGAATTTGTATCCGGTAAGGGAGTCTTGAATGTTGTACGAAGCGAGCAGGTTGTAGCCCACGATGTAGGTGAGGAGCACAAAGCCTGAGAAGAGAACGCCTAGCCAACGTTTGCCGAGCGCTGTTTGAATGTAATACGATGGACCACCGTAGGAATGTCCTGTGACATCGTCATGGCGCTTGTAAATCTGGGCGAGGGTGGATTCAACGAATGCGGAGGCTGCGCCGAGGATGGCGATGACCCACATCCAGAAAATGGCGCCCGGGCCGCCGAGGCAAATGGCCGAAGATACGCCGACGATGTTTCCGGTGCCCACGCGGGAGGCGGTCGAGACCATCAAGGCTCCAAATGACGAAATGCCGTGCTTGTGCAAAGGCTTTTCGCGGGTAACGCGGAATGTTTCAATCAGGTAGCGGATTTGCGGAAATCCCAAACGGACTGAAAGGAATACCCCAGCTACAATCAAAAACAGCGGGACAATGTAGAAATCATACAGGGCGGTGTTAAGCGCCGAAACAACGGGATGTAAGGGGTTGACCATAGAATTCTCCTATTGGTTAAATAGTAGAAAAATTTTTAAATTTCTCCGCCATGCAACCACTTAGTCAACGCACAGAAACATTTACTGATTCCGTTATTCGTAGAATGACCCGTATTGCCAATGCGTGCGGGGCAATTAATTTGTCGCAGGGGTTCCCTGATTTTGACCCGCCGGAGGCGCTCACGAAGCGTCTTTCGGAAGTGGCTTTGACGGGGCCGCACCAGTATGCGATTACTTTTGGCGCACAGAATTTCCGCGAAGCGCTGAGCGATAAGCAGTTCCATTTTAGCGGGCTGCGTTACGATCCGCAAAAAGAGATTGTGATTACGTGCGGCAGTACCGAAGCGATGATGGCTTCGATGATGTCGGTTTGCAATCCGGGCGATAAGGTGGTGCTGTTCTCGCCGTTTTACGAGAATTATTCTGCGGATACGATTTTGTGCGGGGCGACTCCGGTTTATGTGCCGCTTTCGCCGGTGGACTTGAGCTTTGATGCGAACGTGCTTGAAAGTGCGATGGCGCAGCCGGGCGTGAAGGCGCTTGTGCTTTGCAATCCGGCGAATCCGAGTGGTAAGGTCTTTACGCACGAAGAACTTTCGATTATTGCATCGCTTGCAATCAAGTATGATTTGTATGTAATTACGGATGAAGTTTACGAACATATCGTTTACGCTCCGCATCGTCATACTTACATCGCGACGCTCCCGGGAATGTTCGAGCGCACGATTGAATGTAGCAGTTTGAGCAAGACTTACTCGATTACGGGTTGGCGCTTGGGCTATGTGCTTGCGGCGGAACCGGTTATGGAACGCATCAAGAAGGTTCATGACTTTTTGACGGTGGGGGCTGCGGCTCCGTTGATGGAGGCGGCAGTGACGGCACTCCGTTTTGATTATTCGTATTATACGGGTTTGCAAGCGCATTACACGCACATGAAGGATGTGTTTACGAGCGGCTTGCGCAATCTCGGTTTGCATTTTACCGAACCGCAAGGCGCTTACTTTGTGCTGATTGATATCTCGGAATTCGGTTACGGTCGCCGCAGTGTTAGCGGAGTGTGCGAATCTTGTAGTGATGTAAAATGCGCGGCCGGCACATTGCCTGACGAACAATTCTGCATCGATATGGCGCAGAAGGTGGGTGTCGCGGCTGTTCCGGGCTCAAGCTTTTTCCGCGAATCGGTTGACCATCTCGTGCGTTTACATTTTGCGAAGAAAGATGAAACGCTTTACGAAGCTCTCAACCGCTTGGAAAATCTGAAAAAGCTAAAAAAGTAGTTTGTTTAAATTAATCTGTTTGAAATAGTGTGGCTCGATGCTGCACTTTTTTGTTTTGTTATAAAAAAAATGTATCATCCGTAATGAAATAATAGTATTGGACAAAAGCTTCCGCAGAATCTATCATTGTGCTCGTTCAAAAATCAATTCAACAACGGAGGATTCAATGAATATCAATAAAAATTGCACAAAATTCTCGACTATCATTTTAGCTTCAATCCTTTCACTTTCTGCATGTTCCGATGACGATTCAAATTCTGTCGCTCCTTCAACTTCCGAAGGACATGAACATCATGCAACGGATGAACATTCTGGTCATGCTACGGAATCTGGTGACCACAAATCTGCATCAAACGGCTTGACGCTTGGCGAAGAAAATATTAAAGACGGCATCATCTTCTTGCAAGATACGACGATTGATGGCGTGTTGACGGTGAATGCATCAACGCCGGGCGCAACGGTTCTAAAAAATGTCAAGGTCACGGGCAATTTGCTAATCAAGCGCTCGGGCCGCGTTGATTTTTCAGGGAGCGCGGACGTTGTTCATGTGGGTAGCAGCAATACGGATGTCTATGCTTTTGAAGACAACGCAAAGGTGAATGGTCATCATTTTATGGGCAAGAATAATACCTTTACGACCAAGCGATTTTCGGATTATCAAAAAGTTGATTGGACCGAAAAGGCGGCTCATCTGTCAACAGGAATCCACTTGGCTTATACGGTTACGGGTGACGAAAATGGAACTCCTGTCATTTTGATTCATGGGCTTACGGATGGTCGTGTTTCGTGGTCGCAGGTGGCGCCGGCGCTTGCAAAGAAGGGCTACCGCGTTTATGTTCCGGAACTCCGCGGTAACGGAAAGACGGACAAGCCTATTGAAGAATCCGCTTATGCGGTCAAGGAATTGACTCACGATATTGCGGCCTTTATTGACAAACTAGAACTGAAGAAACCGCATATTGTGGGGCATTCTTTTGGTTCGTTTATTGCTCAGGAATTGGCTGTTTCGCATGCGGATAAAATCGGTTCCATTACATTGATTGGTTCTGCAGCCGCTGTCGATAAGAAAAATTCTACTGTAGATTGGCTTGTGAACGGCTCGGGCGATAAGTCGTTCGATGGCGTTTTCGCTTACGATTCCACGCAGAAACTTCCTGAAACGTTCTTTGAAAAGTGGGGCAACAGCACGAATCTGGATAAGGATTTCCAGACTGCTCATTTGGAACATTTAAAACAGGTTTCGTATTACGCATGGAAATTCCTTGTCAAGAGCTTTGTTGCCGTTGACAACGTAAAGCGCCTTTCTTCGATTTCGTCGAATGTTCAGATTATCTGGGGTACAAAGGACGCTATATTCGATAAAAAGTCGCAGGAAGCGTTGCAGGATGGCCTTTCTAAGGCAAAGAAAGTCGTGTTCCATGAAGTCGAAGGTGCTGACCACAATACGCATTGGGGCTCCGCTGCTGATGTCGAAACTGTAACAGGCTATATCAACGACTTTATCAAGGATCAGAAGTAATTAAACATTTTGGTGAGGAGGTATCTGTAACAGGATACCTTTTTATTATGAATAAACAAATTTTATTTTGCATGTTGTTGCTAATCGGAACAGCGTTTTCTGAAATTCGCCCTAAACTGGATCTTTCAGGAATGGTGATGGTTCACGCATACGCTGGCTGGAATACGGACGAATCTAAGGTGACTCACCGCTTTGAGTCTATGCTAGATTTGGATTTCGACCTTCATTTTAACGAACGCTGGTCTGCATGGCTAGAAATTGAAGCGATGGGGATGGCGATGAATGGAATGGAGGGTATGGAAGGTATGGAGGAAATGGACATGGGCGATGGTTCGACCATGGATCCGGTCAACCCTGCGGTTATTTTTAACGGAGCGTATATTCAATACACTCGCTCGGAACGAACTTTCTTCCGTATCGGTGACTTGAAATTTTTTGAAGGTATTTTCCAGAACTATTATGATTTTGGAGACCCTCGCGATGATGCGGCAGGTATGTCGCAAAAGACAATTCGCGGTCTAGAGTTTCAATGGAACGGCTTGCAGCTTGATGTTGGCTTTGGCACCGCTAGCAATGACCAAAGTTGCTTTTACCACTTTATGTTTGGCGAGTACATGGGAATGGATTGTAAGGATGGCTACACGTATGAGGTTCACACCGCCTACAACTTTGAAATTGTCGAGCAAGTTTTCCATCCTTATTTTGCCTATAAAAGCTACCAGCGCAAGGACTATAACGAACTCTACGCGGGCTTAGATTTATCACTTTCATTTGGGCCTTTCGCCTTCCACGGATTGTACGGATTCCATTCCGTATTCTTGGCAAGTAACGATGCTGTTTCGTATCATGCACTTTTGGCGGAACCGTCGTTCGAAATTTCGAGATTCTGCATTATCGGTTCATTATTTTATGCGTTTGTTGATGATCCGGTACGCACTAGCCTTGAAATAACGAGCCGACCGGAATTCTTTTTTGCGGCCATCGAGCCGAGCGTTGCATTGAATGAATATTGGACGATTGGTGTTTCGTTTGAATTACATACAAATACATTAGATAAAAAAGACGACTTGGGCTCGGTACGTGTTGGTGGACGGTTCTACTTTAATGTTCCTGATTTCAAAATCAACATAATTTCGATGGTGCTTGCTGATATTCCGTATGGCGATGATTGGCCGATCGAAGAGAATAAAGATGATCCTTCCTTTATTTTCGGCGTCGAAGCGATGTTTGATTTCTAGAGGTGCACATGAAAAAGATTCTATTGCTCTGTATTTTGCTGAGTTCCTTTGCGATGGCCCGTTTTGACTGCTGTGCGCGAAAGCGCGCGACTATTAAAAAACAAGAAACTTCGTTGAGTTTTTCAGTGGGCGTGGTTCGTGATGAAGATGAATCGCTGCTGAAAAAGCTTTCCGTTACGCTTGCAAAGGAGTCTATCCAATTGCAAGTAAAAAAGTGGGATACGCAGGAACATGCGAACGAAGCGCTTGCCAAGGGCTTTGTAGATGGCTTGTACATTGACAGCCTCCGCTTTAACTCGGATTCCAACAAGAAAGAAGTCCTCTTGAGGCTGAAAAAAGAACTTGGAAAATAAAAAGCATGAGATTGTCGCATTGACTGTTGCATGGTTTATGAATTTTCTATCTTTACCAAGCTATGGTTGAAACGATATTAAGTAAGTTCTATAAACCATCAAAATTCAAGAAGAATGGTGATGTGAAGGACGTGCTCGTGGTAGCACTTCCGATGCTTTTGTCGATGAGTTTCGATACGTTCATGACGTTTATCGACCGCTTGTTTCTTTCGAAACTTGGCCCTGCCGAAATGAATGCGGCGCTTGGGGCGGGGGCGGTGCAGCTTGCGCTCACCACATTTTTTACGGGCGCGATTAGCTATACGACTGCCATGGTCGCGCAACGTCTGGGGGCGAAAAAGAAAATGGATTGCGCTCGCGTGTTCATGCAGGCGTTGTATTTGTCGCTGATTTCGGTGCCGCTTTTGTACTTGACTATACCTCTTGGGCATTTGCTGTTTGGATTGGAACATTTGCCGGCTGATCAGCTGGAATATCAAAAACAGTATTTTAATATTTTGATGTTCGGCGGGATTATAAACCTTGTGCGTAATGCGGCGCCTTGCTTCTTTAGCGGTATTGGTGAAACGAAAATCGTGATGAAGGCCGCGTTTGTCGGGATGATTGTAAATGTTGTTTGCAACTACTTCTTGATTTACGGATGTGGACCGATTCCTGCGATGGGGGTAGCGGGTGCGGCTTACGGAACGTTGATTGGAAACCTTGTTTCAACCGTCATCTTGTTCGCTAAGTTTTTCGGGAAGTCTTGCAATTCGCGCTTTGCGACTCGCTCTTCGTTTGCGTTTAGCAGGCCATTGACGCGTGAACTCTTGCAAAAGGGAATCCCGTCGGGCGTCGAAATGTTCCTCAACATGTCGGCGTTCCAGCTTTTGATTTTGATGTTTCATGCGCTTGGCCCCGAGTCCGCGACGGCGTCTTCGGTGATGTTCAACTGGGACATGGTCGCTTACGTGCCGCTGATGGGGTTGGAAGTGGCATCGACGAGTCTTGTGGGTCGCTATGTGGGTGCAAAAGATGCTGCTGCGGCGACTCGTTCGACTTATTCGGGGCTCAAGCTCGGTTGGGGTTATTCCTTGCTCATGGGCATTTTCTTCATCTTCTTGCCTGGTGTACTGACGGATATTTTCAAGCCGGATGTGGCCGAGGCCACAGAAGAGGCCATTGCGATTTTTATGGCGGCGCGCCCTATGAGCATTTTCATGTTGCAAATTGCGACGTTCTACATCTTTGTTGAGGTTTTGCTCGTGATTTATGCGGGCGCGCTTCGCGGTGCGGGCGATACGGTGTGGGTTATGTTTGCGTGTGCCATTATGAACTGGTGCGTTGCAGGTGCGTTGTATGTTGTCGCTTACATTTTCCATTTGCCGGCGCATTACGCCTGGATTGCCGTGGTTGCGGTTTACAGTACGGCTCCGGTTGTTTTCTGGCGTCGTTGGAAAAGTGGCAAGTGGCGCCGTCACGTGATGGATGCTAAATCGAGTGTTGTATAGTTGGTTTTTATGCCTAAAATTCTGTTTTTTAGGCTTGTTTACATCTTTTAACTAGGCTTATTTTGACGCTGTAGGTATATTTATAGAGCCTGCGGCGTTTTTGCTTGCTGGTGTTGGGATGTGTTATTTGGCCTAAAATTTTAAGGCTGTGGGCTAGGATTGGAAGTGGATATGAAAAAAAGAAACGTCATTGCGCGCGTTGCAACGAAATCTGTAATTGCAACGTTGTTGGCTTCGGCTTTTGTCTTTGCGGCTCCGCCGTCTAATTTTAGCGGCTGGAATCTCGTTTTTGAAGATAACTTTGACGGCACTTCGCTTGACACGAAAAAGTGGAATTCGACTTACAATTGGGGCCCCACGCATAACCACCGTGCGTATTGCGCCAAGGAGAACGTTATTGTCTCCAATGGAACGCTCAAACTCAAGGGCGAAAAGAAAACGCATCCTGATGCCAAAGGCCGGAAGGCTAAATTCAACAACAAGGAAATTCCTGTCGATTACACTTCGGGCGCTATTGACACCAAGGGCCATTTCGAGGTGAAGTACGGCTACATCGAAGGCCGCTTCAAGGCGCCCTCACAAAAGGGAACCTGGCCTGCATTTTGGACTTTGCAAGACGGCTGGCCTCCAGAAATTGACATTTTGGAAATCCCCGCATCGCGCAAGCAGCATCATTACTATCTGCATTACACCGACCCGAGTTGGTTCAACAGTCATGGTTCGGCATGGGATCACGAAGCCTCTTTTGGCGGCCATAAGGACGACAATGTGGACCGCTCGGCGGACTTCCATACGTATGCGGTGGAGTGGGATGAGTCAACGCTCAGCTTCTATTTCGACGATAAAAAATTTGCAAGTTACAACCGCCCGACCGAAATCAAGCAACTTTCGGCGCAGTACATCATCGTGAATTTGGCGATTGGCGGCTGGGCTGGCGACGACATTGAAATCACGGCGGATAAGCCCGCTTATTTCGAAGCAGATTGGGTACGCGTGTGGCAAGCGAAGCCCGCAAAGCCCGATACTGTGCGCATCATGTCGATGAATTTTGGCACATGCATGACGAGAACTGCTGAAAAGAAACTTGCGTTAGGCGACTGTGGGGGTGATAATGCGATAGCGACGATTACGCCGCTTTCTTCGACGACGTATCGCATTAACTTTGGTGATATCTCGCTCGATACGCCGAATGAATCGACGGATGCAGGTATAACGATGGGCCTTTACCAGTGGAACGGCGGTGCACACCAGAAAGTGGCTATGGAAAAACAGTCGGGTTACGAAGGCAATGTGGTTCGCATGAAGATGCAACACAGCAATATGTATTTGCGTGCAACGACGGATGGCGAACGCGTGGTCCAGAGCTGGGCCGATGACTGGGAATGGAATCAGATGTGGCGTTTGCTCAAACTCGATGAAAAAATCCCGTCGAAGGATTCGTCGGTGGCGATTCATGCGGGTGTGCGAAGTTCTTCCCAAGCACATATTTACGGCGCAAAAGTCTATCGTGAAAATGGAAGAATTTATGTGCAATTCGGTGATGAAAACGGAACCTCGCGCAATAATAATGGCGCGAAGTCGGAACCTCGCGCCTACGATTTCAAAGGCCGTTTGTTAAAGTAATTACTCTTTTCTCTTGTACCCGCTAAGGCCGAGCAAAATCAATGCTGGGGTATAGAAATACCATACAAAGTTGTTGGCAACGGTTGCCACAATTTCTTGAACGCTGTGGTCTTCTCCGGTGGCAAGAGAAATGCCTACGCACACGTCGCAGCAGACAAAAAGAATCATGCCTCGCTTGATATTGCGAGCGTTTTTAGCAGGGAAGTATCCCTTCTTCGGGACTTGGAGGGCAACGGCGAGCGAACAGAACAGGAATGATGCGTAAGTCGCGATAATCGGAACTGTTGGCCCTTCAAAAATACGGAACAGGTGAAGGGCGTTCAAAATAAACATGACTGCAAATGGAATGCAGAGAATCCATGGCGAGCTGTTGTCGGTATCGCTTGTGCGCGTGTGGCGGTAAATGAACAACGCCTGCACGACCATGAAAAAGCAAATCCCGAGCAGAGTGTAATCGCTGCGGTGCTCCAAAACATGAGCGTAATTGTGCATGATTTTCAAGCAGAAATCCGCACAAAAAGCCATCGCAAAACCAGCCTGCAAAAAGTTGCGGTCGCGCTTGCAAATGCAATTTTTGCCGATGAAAAACACGATAAGTGTCATGATGGCGGTGACTGCAAATTTGGCGATGTTCTGGTAATTGCTGCTCTCTACGAGGCATTGCTCGACGGCGCCGCAGTTGTAAAATACAAGCCAATCCCTCACGAAAAATGAAATCATGAGGATACTAATAATAACTAAAAGTAAATTAATAAGTGTTTTCTTGTTCATGTTAATGCAATATAATTAATTTGTTGAATTTTGGTATAATGAAAAAGCTTATTTAAGTTCTACAAGTTCAAAGCGGTATTTCTGCTTTACGTCTGGATATTTTTCGTGATCGACTTCGCCTAAGAACATGGACTTTTCGCGAAGCCAAACCGTATTGTCGCCGTAAAGTGCACGGTAGACAACGTAATCCTTTTCGGTTTCGGAATGCTTTGCAATTCCCTCGACGATGTAGTAGCGGTTCTTGAAATGTTTATAAATGCCGTGGATTTTGAGTTCTCTGTTTTCCATAAAATTGTATCCTAAAAATTCTCTTTACAGTTTATGTAAATTACTTAGGTGGACGTTGAAATAAAATTTAGTTTTTTTGAAAATTACCTTGTTTTAATAGGATGCGCAAAAGCTTTTTGTTATATTACTTCCTGTAAGCCTCAAAAATATTTGGCTTTAGGAGGAGAAATGATCTCTTTGAATGATTACCTGTTTTCTGGAAATACGGTGCTGAAAATTTTGCATCAATATTCGAACGATCTCAGAAACAGCGCAAAAGAATCGCATAATAGCATTGACCTTGCGCATTCGAATTTTCTGATACAGATTATTGAATTGCTGGAGCATAACGACTTCTTAACCTCGCAGTCTCAAAGAATCAAAGAGTTCTATAAGTTTATGACGAGAGAATATCCCTTCTTGGCATTTACGTTTAAAGGACGAATAAAGTCGTTGATTCGTGCCGAAGAAAAATTTAACGGATACATCATTGAATTTGTTTATAACTACTATAAGAAAAATGGAGTGTTTCCGTCTGAAGCCGAAATCAAAAGTACACTGAATTTCCGCGACCTTATTGCTTACCGAATCGTGATTTCGATGCCGGTCTGCCACATCAAAAAAGGCGAAGAACGGAGTGAAGTTGAACGGAAGTATCTGTATGAAATTGCAAACGTTATGCCGGAATTTCTTGAGGAGCGTGGCTTTACTCCAGAAATTTCTAGACATTCCGATGGTGGTTTTTGTGACTTGCTTAAAGATGCGGTTCGGCCGTATTACCATGACTCGGTGGCAACTCCGCGAAGCTCTGGTTATCAATCGTTGCATATAACATTTTATGATAACTTGGCCCGTTGCTATACAGAATTGCAACTCCGTACAAAAGATATGGATGATTTCGCAGAAATCGGGGAAGCAAACCATTTTGGCTATGAAAAAACGCAAGAGACTCGACGTTCTAAACACGATCAAATCCCGAGCGGTGAATGTGTCTACTTTGACGAAGCGTACGAACGTTTGACTAAATTACAAGAGCTCGAACTTTCGAAACTTGACGTGAATATGTTCAAGGCCATTAATAACCAGCTGATTAACGATGGCTGTGGACTTTTCAGAGGTAGGCAAATTTTACCGTTCGAACACCTGTCAAGATTCCAAAACGACTTGATTGATTAGAAAATTTTTGCGATATTTATAGAAGCGAAAAGGAGAAAGTCGGATTATGGATATTCGGTCGTGGAAACAGGCTGCAAGTAGATTGACGAAGAAGAGAATTGTAATAATTGTTCTTGCCCTAGCTCTTGTGGGTGCCTTGTTTTTTGCAACCAAGGCTGTTGTGAAAATATTACAGTTTTCCGATTCCCATAAAACTCAAATTACAAGTGAGTTTGTATCAAATCAAATTAGTGAAATCTCTGAATTAGCGACACTCCATCACCATTACCGAAAAGTGGCTAATTATCAGGAAGCAAAAAAACTCTTAGTCTATATGCCCGATTGGCGGATTAACAAGTCTATCAAGGAGTTCGCTTTAATATACCAGGGCGATGTCAAGATGGGTTACGATTTGAAAAACGTTAAAATAGAAGTAGACTCCACAACAAGGACTATTTTTATCCATCTTCCGGAACCGAAAATTTTAAGCCATAGCATTGACTTTGAAAGTATTCAAGTCTTGTGGGAAAAGAACGGTTGGTTCAATAATATCAAGTTCGAAGATTTTAAACAGTTCTTTATTGCCGAGCAAAAGAAATATGAAAAGGAAAATTACGCCGAATTAAAACGCTTGGCTAGTGAGCGTGCAAAGAAAATTATTCGGCTAAATCTCGGTTCGAACATCAAGCTGGTTGAATCGCCTGAGAGTGAAAAGAAATCGTTTGTAGATAGATGGATCCGCCCCGAAGACGGGTATCGAATAAAAATGCAATAAAATTTTATTGCGCTCGTTACCACTAAATTGACAATTCTTTTGACTTGTCAATTTTTGACATTGATAAAATGTATAATATTGTCAAAAAGGTGGTAAAAATGGAACAATTACTTTTTGGCTTGTTGATGTTTGTCTTTTTGTATTTGATTTTTGAAGTGTCCTGTTATGTAGTGTCTTGCTTATGGAACTTGATACTGAAAACGGTATTCTGGGGCGGACGTTTTTTGAAGCAGAATGCTACGGATATTTTGCGCCGGGAATGTCCTTGAGGATTTCTTTCCAAAAGTTGCGGAATTCTTTGTCGGTGACGGTGCCGCCAGCAGAGAGTAAGCGGTAGTGTTCGCCTTGCCAAAAGTAATCGACGGGGGAGGCGTTAAAGCCGTTGCGGGTGTAAAATTCGCGGCGGCGGTTTCTGCGCTCGAGTTCTTCGGCATCTTTGGAATCTTCTTCGACTTCGATATCGACGACAATGCGTGAATCTGGATGCTTTTCGCGGATAGCCTGTAAAATTTGTGAGCCGTACCCGCGACTGCGCAGTTCCTGCACAACCGCAAAATAGACGATGTTCGTGATGTCGCCATACGAAATGGAATTTGAAAATCCGCAGAAGGTGAGGGGTGCGGCGATTTCTCTGTCGCCTTTTTCGCCGTGATTCTCGCAGAGCGCGTCATCGAAAAACGCCCAAAATTCTCGCTTGATTTTGTTGTCGAGCAATTGCTTCATCGGAATCCGCTCGTTTGCCGGGAACGCCGATTCATACAACGCCTGAACTTGCGGAAAAAACGGTGAGCCTTTTTTTATTTCGGTAATTTGTAGCATGGGTGAATCGCCTAATATTTATTCGTAATATAACCACTAGTTGATGATGTTTTTAAAACGCTTTATAAAATGCTTTATTCCTTTTGCTTGAGTTTCTTGGTTGTCTTGTAATATTAAGTCGAGATTGTTTTGAGCAGCTTCAACCCCTTGCTCGGCAGCTTTGCGGAACCAAAACTCCGCCTCTGACTTGTCTTGTGGAACGCCTTCTCCGTTGAGAAACAAAACTCCAAGATTGTTTTGGGCTTCTTTGTCGCCTTGTTTGGCGGCTTTGCGGTACCAATTTGCTGCCTCAGTTTTGTTTTCAGGAACGACGCGTCCGTCATCATACATCTTTCCGAGCCTGAATTGTGCCGCTGCGAACCCCTGTGCCGCGGCCTTTTGAAACAAGGTAAAGGCCTGCTTTTTGTCTTGGGAAATACCTTCTCCAAAAAGGTATCGTACGCCAAGATTATATTGAGCTTCTTTAAGCCCTTGCTCGGCTGCTTTTCGGAACCATGAAACGGCTTGAACTTTGTCTTGGTCGATGCCTTCTCCGTAAAGATACATGACGCCAAGATCGTTTTGAGCATTCCCGTCGCCCTGTTCCGCCGCTTTGCGATACCAAAAGACGGCTTTTTCGTTGTCTATGGGGACGCATGAACCGTCTTCATATGCCGTCCCGAGTTTGTATTGCGCCGTTACATCACCTTGCTCTGCGAGTTCTCGCAAGCACCATGCTTCGATAAAGTCAAGTCCGTCCCTTGATTTGCCGTCATCGAACGACCTTTTCATCGGTGAACGTATTCGGCCTGGAGTCGCTCTGAACTCCGCAATTTTGCCCAAAACTTTTTGTCGGTCTCCTGCATGCAAATATGTTATAAGTGCGTAATAGGCTTGGCAATTTTCCTCTCCTGGAAAATAGGAATCAGGGTCGGGATTCTCTTTGAGAAACCGTTGAACCTCATCATCAAATTGTCGGAAAATATTGTCCCAAATTTTTTCAATATCTTCGTCGGAATATTTCTGTATTTTTTCTAATTCATACTCAGATTCATGCCCGTTCGTTTTAATGTCGAATAGATCGGGCGTTTTCAGTATTTGTACGCCTTCTAATGAAAACGAAAATCCACCGAGTCCCCTCAAACGCATGGGGTCTTTTTTGTTGCTTGGCATTTCAAAAACATCCCACCATAAATCGTCTATATAAAGGGGCTTGACGTACAAAGCAGCTTCACAATAGCAATTGATATGTTCCAAATAAAAATAATATCCGGCTTCAACTTTCCAATTGATATAACTAATTTGTTTCCACTTGTGTTTTTTGGAAACGCTTTTTCTGAATAAAGTATCTTTTTTATCTAATTCTCTTAACGCTTTGTTGATTTCTCTTTTTCCAGGCTTTTTTTGATTCATAGTACTAGGAATATACTTTTTTTGCGGAAATTTATTGCGCTTTTGATCGTTTTGAGTGCGTTTTTGAATGTTTCGAGTATGTTTTGGGGCAAAATGTGTTGCCAAAAGATGCAAAAATTGAAAATTGGCAACATGATTTTTACTTTGTATGTTGTGATTTGGGCTGGGGATGGGGTGAATGTGTTACCAAAACGGATTTTTTCTGCGATTTGGTAACATTGAAAAGTATTTTTCCGTGTGAAAATGGTTGAAAATAATTAGTTTGTTCCTGTTTAGTGTTGCCAATTATCGAAAAAATTGAATTTTGGTATCAAATTTTGGCAATTTAGCCCCTTTTGACCTCTTAAAATATGTCAAATTCATTATTTGAACATTGACGGATGTATATTTACTCTTATGAAATTGTTTGAAAATAAAGTGGTTGTGGTGACGGGCGGGGCGCACGGGATTGGTGCTTCCATCGTGAGTGAATTCGAGAAAGAGGGGGCGAAGGTTGCGTACATTGACATCCGCGAGAATCCTTGCTTTGTCGGGGATTTGTCGAAGAAGGATGTTCTTGAAAATTTTGCGCAGTTTGTCATCGAGAAATACGGGCACGTGGATGTACTTGTGAATAATGCGCTTCCGCTGATGAAGGGAATAGACGAATGTAGCTATGAGGAATTCAGCTATGCGCTGGCTGTCGGTGTGACGGCCCCGTTCTACCTTGTGAAACTTTTCGCGCCGCATTTTGCGAAGGGTGCAAGCATTATAAACATTTCTTCGAGTCGTGACCGCATGAGCCAACCGCAAACAGAAAGCTATACGGCGGCGAAGGGTGGAATTGCGGCTCTCACGCATGCACTTGCCGTGAGTTTTGCTGGTCGCATGCGTGTGAATTCGATTTCGCCGGGCTGGATTGATACGGATTTTAAGGTTTACGAAGGTCCCGATGCAACGCAACAGCCTGCGGGCCGCGTCGGTAACCCGCTTGACATCGCGAATATGGTGCTTTACCTTGCAAGCGACAAGGCCGGCTTCATTACCGGTGAAAACATCTGTATTGACGGCGGCATGACCCGCCAGATGATCTACCACAACGATTGTGGTTGGAATTTCAAGGAGAAAGTATGAATAAATTTATTCCTTTTATCGCGGCTCTTGCTGTTGCAATTGCCGGTTGCAGCGATTCAAAAACGCCTGCTGACAATGCTGCTTTGAATGCGTCGCCGAGCGCCAAAATTGCTGGAAATGTTGCTGCAGTGAACGCAGAAACTGCGGGTAACGCAGCGGTAAATGCTGCGGCTCCTGTTGTTGAGGGAACGAAAACGATTACTCTTGCGAACGGAGCCTTGGTCACTTGGATTCAAGACAACGAGGGCAAAAAGCTGATGCCTCGTGAACTGTTCAGCGATGCAAGCGATTCGCTTTATGAAAGCTTGAACATGCTGGCGGGGATTCCTGCTTCGGTCAGCACGTTCTTGGTGAAAACGGATGGTAAGTACATCTTGTTTGATGCTGGTCTTGGTGCGTGGGGCGGACAACTTTTAAAACGTCTTGCTGCTCTGAACGTGGAGCCGGATTCCATTGGACTTGTTTATTTGACGCATTTTCATGCGGATCATATCGCAGGCCTTGTGAAAAATGGCGACGCCGGGAAAATGGAGAAAGTCTTCAAGAATGCCGCCGTTTATGCAGGCAAAGTTGAATATGACGCTTGGATGAACGATATCCCGAAAAGTGATTTGCAAAAGAACATCATGGCGCTATATAAGGATAGCCTGCACCTGTTCGCGTTCGGCGATAGCCTCCCGCATGGAGTGCTCGCGATGGACGCCGTCGGGCATACGCCCGGTCACACCGCCTTCCAAATTTCTAATTTACTCGTGATTGGCGATTTGATGCACGGCTATGCATTGCAAAAGAATCACCCCGAAATCAATTCCAATTATGACATGGACAAGGAAAAATCCGCTGCAAGCCGCAAACGCATTATGCAATACGCTCGCGATAACAAACTCCTGATGGCAGGCATGCACTTGCCGCCTCCCGGATTCGCGGAGTAGCGGCTTTTTACAGAAAGACGGTTACCAAAACAGGTTCTTGTAGCCCGTTTCCTTGAACCAGTCGGTTTTCGTTATTTCGAGATATTCGACTTTGTTTTTAGCTTGCATAGGCTATGTAATTATGATGTTTGCCTATGCAATATAAATTGAACATTTTGGAGAGTCAATGCCTCGTGTTATTGGCGTTGCAATCAACCGTTTGCAAAAAGCTTGATTTTGTCGCCTATGGTTGTCGACTGTTTACGTGAAATGATTGTGGGTAGTTGAAATAATTATATTATCCATTGGATAAATTAAAACCGTTGAGGGGAAGAATTCTTATGAAAAAGTTTTTTGTGGCGGTGAGTGTGGTGGCGTTTTTGGTGGCGTGAGATGATTCGTCGTCTGCATCGGCAGACAACAATGAACCTACGACTTTAAGCAGCGCCGAAGAGCAGGGGAGTTCTTTTTCTCCTAAGCCTGCTTCTAGTGAAAGCGTGTCTTCGAGCAGTTCTTTCGATAAATCGTTATCGTCGAGTAGCAGTTCAGTAGTGTCATCCCGTAGTGAAGAGAACCACTCGTCGAGTTCTAAAATTGGATGTAAAACGGAAAGTGAAGATAAATGCGAGTACGGAGAGTTGATTGACGACCGTGATAGTCAAATCTATAAGACTGTAAAAATCGGTGATCAATGGTGGATGGTCGAGAACCTGAACTATGAAACGGCAAACAGCTTCTGCTACGACGATGATGCTAGCAACTGCACTAAATACGGTCGCCTATACACCTGGGTTGCGGCGATGGACAGCGCGGGCACATGGAGTGTGAATGGCAAAGGATGCGGCTATGGAACGACATGTTCGCCGACGTTCCCAGTGCGAGGCGTTTGCCCCGATGGCTGGCACCTGCCAAGCAAAGACGAGTGGAACATCCTGTTTAATGCAGTCGACAGTTTTTCGGGCGCAGGCTCAAAATTATCGGACTCAGGCGTAAAACTCAGGTCCACGTCCGGTTGGAACCGCAGCGGCAACGGCACGGATGATTTCTCGTTTTCGGCTTTGCCAGCCGGCTACTGGCGCCACGGTGAGGGTTACTACAGTGAGGGCTACCGCGCGTACTTCTGGAGTTCTTCTGAGGAAGATAGCTACGGCGTGTACAGCATGGTCTTGTACGACAACATCGACCGTGCGTGCCAGGAATACGACCACAAGAACAACGAATTAAGCGTTCGTTGTGTAAAGAACTAATTGGAATTGAAAAATTTTATACGGTTCAAACGATAAATGGATTAGGGAATAATTTCGGCGCTAATAAGCGTTGTAATCAGGCGGTGGGCTTATCAAGGAATCTAAATAAATGTTCGACACCCATCCTTGACAAGATGGTAGCCAATTTTTGCAGTCGTTCCACCATGTTGCCGAGCAACGTTCTTCTTTAGGACGCACAAGGGATATGGAGTCCGATTTTTTCACCAAGTAAATAGAGTCGTTTGTTTGCAGATAGCAGACGATATTCTGTAAATCCTTCGTCTTGTATAGGGGAATGTTCCCGTGGCTGAAGCTCCGCTTGCCAAAGACAGCGCAACCGACTAATGTTACAGCTACAATGGCTAACGTGATTTTTTTTATTGCTGCAAACATCTATTCTATTTCCTAGTCACTTCTCGAATACAATTTTGCTGAATGTTTTGTAGTGGTCGGTGGTGTAATAAATGTTGCAACCGCTGCTATAGACAAGGCGGTTTGTGCCGCGATTGTTTCCGAAGTAATCGACATCGGCTTCGTAGTAATATGCTGGCGGGAGTCTTCCTTCGCGGTTGTTGAAGTAATCGCCGCCGATCATCACGCCGAGCGTTGTATGCGGATTGAAATTCCATTTCACAAATGTTTTGCCGGTCTTTTGTTCGTAAAGCTTTTTACCCTCGCTTTTGGTTACATAATAGGAAGGTAGACGGTCATTGTCGCAGATGTACTTTGCAACATGGAGTCTTGATGTGTATTCCTTTTCGGCGGGATTTTCTTTTAATAGGCAGACTTTTTTCTTGCGGGGGGCATCATCGGGGGGTGTGTAAACTACGTATATGTCGAATGCGAATGCCAACGCGATGCATATCGCGACTATCACGGCAATCTTGGATTTTTTCGCCTTGCGATAATTTTTGCGCACCGGGGAGGTTACTTGCTCGTCTCGTGAGGCGACACCATCGAGAATTCCTTTTTCAATTTTTGCACCTTTCTCGTTTTTGCCGAAACTGCAAATGATGATTGTGTCGCCGACTTTCGGCGGTCTCACGAGATGCCCTAAAGCTGAAATATGGACAAAGTACTTTGCTCCGTTTGCGGTTGCAAAACCGAATCCTTTTTCTTCGTTCCATTGCGTGACTGTCGCTTTATTTGTGATAGGCATGGGGAAACCTTTTTGTTGGGCTTTTTTTAATGTTGCAAAGAATGTTTAGCTTTCTTCCTTGAATTCCATTATACTCCAGTGGCAATCGCATACAATTGAATTTTCAACAATCTTTGCACCTTCGAAATGTAGCGTTTTTATGATTTCTGAATTTGCATTCACACGAATGTAGTATTCATGAAAATGATAGTCGCTTATCCTGCATTCTGTTATGGGAATGTTTCTTTCTTTTAATTGATTGATGAGGTTTTTCATCACATCGCAAAGATAATCTGTACTATAGATGGGACTGTCGTGGTTTGTTGTCCGTGCAACTTTTAAATCAATTGCTTGCTTTTTGGTGTTGCCGCCGAATATACTTTTTATGAAAGAAAACGGATTGCCCATCATTTTTCCTTCTCGCCTATGAGGGACGGAGTAGCTGCGAATAGATAGTAGTTTCTTGGAGTTGTTATTTGTTCTTGATTCGAAATACTAGTTGACCTTTGGAATTTTTGCTTTCTTCGAAATAGTCGGTTGCTCGAATTAGGGATTGCCATTTTGAGTAGCCAAAGTTCTTTGGACTTAAAGATATTATTCGGTTTATTTGCTGTGAAACTTTTGATGCTACAGCCCAACCAGCTTCTTCCGCTTCCTCTTTTATTGCCGTGCGTATTGCATTCATTATTTTGGCATTACCACGTAGCTTGTTGCGATCCTGTTGCTTGATATCATTGGTTGTTGCATCTGTGTCTGTTGGTTTTTTAAATTTGTCTATATATATAAATGAGTTGCAGGCATCTATGAATGGTTGCGGTGTTTTTTCTTCCCCAAATCCAATGACTTGTTTTGATTTTGACCTTAATTTCATTGCAAGTGGGGTGAAATCGGAATCGCTACTTACAATTGCAAAAATATCAATGCTTTCTGTGAATAAAATTTCCATAACATCTATTGTAATAGCAAGATCAGTTGCGTTTTTCCCTTTTGTGTATGGAAATTGTTGAATTGGTTGTATTGCAAAGGGGTGTAAAACGTCTTCCCAAGGATTATTGCCTTTTCAGTTGCCGTAAGCTTTTCGAATACTTGTTTCTCCGAATTTGGACAGTTCTTCCATGATACCATAGATTGCGTCTGGTTTTGCGTTATCACAATCGATAATAAGTGAAATTTTCTTTTCTGAATCCATGTTAAGGAATATAGGATAATTTTTAGAAGAATAAAAATGAAATTTTTTGCTGATGAAGCCGGGGTTTTAGGGGGCGGAGCCCCTAGGAGTAGTGGTAGCGGAAGACTTGCCATGGAAGGAGGTGCCCGCTCGGTGGCGGGCATGACAATTGGGCAAGGCTGCAGCGACCTTTGGACACTTGGCCTTTAGGCCTTAGTGTACATGGCCACCTTTAGGTGGTGCGGGAGGCTTCCCCCTCCAATCCTATCCTTTTACTGGATCCTTCCCCTTACAGGGTCAGGATGACGAGTCTAGGTTCCATCAACTTTTTCCTTCCTACTTCCTACTTCCTACTTCCTACTTTACTATATTCTACCTCGAAACAATTTTACTTAACAGAGGTTCAAAAAAATGAATTATTTCAACTCAATCCCTATGCGTCGCCAACTCGAAGAAATTGGCCACTGCCGTTTCATGGAACATTCTGAATTCAGCCGTGGTGTTGAAGCCCTCAAGGGTAAGAAGATTGTGTTCGTCGGTTGCGGTGCTCAGGGTCTCCATCAGGGTCTCGACCTTCGCGATAGCGGTTTGGATGTTTCCTACACGCTCCGCAAGGAAGCCATCGAACAGAAGCGCCAGTCCTGGAAGAACGCTACTGAAAACGGCTTCAAGGTCGGTACTTATGAAGAAATGATTCCGGATGCAGACCTCGTTTGCAACCTCACACCGGATAAGCAGCACCACAACGTGATCCCGGCTATCATGAAGCTCATGAAGAAGGGCGCAGCTCTCTCTTACAGCCATGGCTTCAACATTGTCGAAGAAGGTCAGGAAATCCGCAAGGACATTACTGTGATCATGGTCGCTCCGAAGGGACCGGGTTCCGAAGTTCGTTCTGAATACCTCCGTGGTTTCGGCATGCCGTGCCTTATCGCTGTCCACCCGGAAAACGACCCTGAAGGCAAGGGCTGGGACTATGCCAAGGCTTACGCCGCTGGTCTCCATGCTGACCGTCCGGGCGTTCTCGAAAGCTCTTTCGTCGCCGAAGTGAAGTCTGACCTCATGGGCGAACAGACCATCCTTTGCGGTATGCTCCAGACCGGTACGATCCTTTGCTACGACAAGATGGTGAAGGAATTCGGTATCGACAAGGCTTACGCTGTGAAGCTCCTCCAGTACGGCTGGGAAACGATTTCCGAAGCCCTCAAGCATGGTGGCATCACGAACATGATGGACCGTCTCTCCAACCCGGCCAAGATCCGCGCAACGGAACTTGCTGAAAAGATGAAGAAGATCATGAAGCCGCTCTATCAGGAACATCAGGACAACATCATCTCTGGCAAGTTCTCCAGCACGATGATGGTGGACTGGGAAGCTGGCGACAAGGACCTCCTCAAGTGGCGTGGTGAAACCGGCGAACTCGAATTCGAAAAGGTTGCCGCAACTGAAAAGCAGATCACCGAACAGGAATACTTCGACCGTGGCGTTCTCATGACCGCTATGATCAAGGCCGGTGTGGAACTCGCATTCGAAACCATGTGCTCTGTGGGCATCAAGCCGATGAGCGCTTACTACGAATCCCTCCACGAAACACCGCTCATTGCAAACCTCATCGCTCGTAAGAAGCTGTTCGAAATGAACCGCGTCATCAGCGATACCGCAGAATACGGCTGCTACCTGTTTGCTAACAAGTGCGTTCCTCTCCTCGCAGACTTCATGAAGAACGAAGTCAAGAAGGGCGACATTGGCGATATCTTCAACGAAGGCAATACCAACGCTGTCGATAACGAAGAACTCATCAAGGTGAACAAGAACATCCGTCAGCATCCGGTGGAAGAAGTCGGTGCCTGGCTCCGCGACCGCATGTCTGGCATGACGAAAGTTGTCTAATCGGCGCAATACGGCGTTGCTCGCCTCCTCACGTACGACATAGTACGCTACGGGGGCTCGCGCCTTGTCTTGCTTGATTATCCAACTTTCGCAAATCGTTCTGCTTGATTAAACTTGCGGGAAGAAAGTTGTCTAATCTTGCTTAGATTGCTTTCGCAAATCTCGCTATAACATAGCAACTCAAAAACAGCAAAGGCCCGCCGCAAGGCGGGTCTTGTTGCATTAAGTCCTTTAGGTAAGAAGCCGATGCGTAGCATCGGCTTTAACAACCACCCGCTATGCGGGTGAGATTAGAGCTTAAGCCATTACGAATAGAAGAG